>CAYZWQ010000206.1:0-4472 GCA_964481355.1 uncultured Chitinophagales bacterium | reverse complement strand
CGTCGCGGCCCAGATAGATGGCAGCATCGGCGAGCTGCTCCTCGATCCGGAGCAGCTGGTTGTATTTTGCAATGCGGTCAGTTCTGCTCATGGAACCCGTCTTGATCTGGCCGGCATTGGTGGCAACGGCGATGTCGGCGATTTTGACGTCCTCAGTTTCGCCTGAACGGTGGCTGATTACCGACGTGTAGCCGTTTTTGTGTGCCATCTCGATGGCGTCGAGCGTTTCGGTCAAAGTGCCGATTTGGTTCACTTTGATGAGGATCGAGTTGGCGACTCCCTGCTCTATTCCGGATGCGAGGCGCTCGGTGTTGGTCACGAAAAGATCGTCGCCAACAAGTTGGACCCTGTCGCCGATCGCGTCGGTGAGAAGCGTCCAACCGTCCCAGTCATTCTCGGCCATGCCGTCCTCGATCGAGATGATCGGATAGCGCTCCGACCAGTCGGACCAAAACTTGACCATGGCCTCAGCGTCGCGCTTGCTGCCGTCGCTCCACCGAAATTCATAGAGGCCTGTTTCTTTGTTGTAGAACTCGGATGAAGCTGGATCCAGAGCGATCATGATGTCGTCGCCCGGCTTGAAGCCAGCCTTCTCAATGGCGCGAAGGATCACCTCAAGGGCCTCCTCGTTCGACTTCAGGTTGGGGGCAAACCCGCCTTCGTCGCCAACGCTCGTGGCGTACCCGAGCGATGACAGCACCTTCTTCAGGTTGTGGAACACCTCGGCGCCCATGCGGATGGCCTCGCTGAACGTGTCGGCACCTGTGGGCATGATCATGAACTCCTGCAAGTCGACGTTGTTGTCGGCGTGGGAACCCCCGTTGATGATGTTCATCATGGGAACTGGCAACACCTTG
Source organism: uncultured Chitinophagales bacterium (assembly GCA_964481355.1). Classification (GTDB taxonomy): domain Bacteria; phylum Bacteroidota; class Rhodothermia; order Balneolales; family CAYWCV01; genus CAYWCV01. The sequence goes on along the minus strand of CAYZWQ010000206.1, from coordinate 3,615 downwards.
GCATTTACGCCGCCGACATAGCGCCAAAGCGGGATGTTGAGGGCGTTTGCTGCAGCGTCTGCAACGGCCATCGACACGCCCAGCATCGCGTTGGCGCCAAGATTGCCCTTGTTGCTTGTGCCGTCGAGTTCAATGAGCATGTGATCGATGTCGATCTGGTTGAACACATTTTGCCCCAGCAGTTCGTCGGCAATCGCGTTGTTCACATTTTCCACGGCCTTGAGCACACCCTTGCCTAAAAAGGCGTTTTCGTCTCCGTCGCGCAGTTCCACCGCCTCGTGCTCACCGGTGGAGGCGCCACTCGGCACGGCAGCACGGCCCAAAATTCCATTGTCGAGAATAACGTCAACCTCAACGGTCGGGTTGCCTCTGGAGTCGAGAATTTGCCTGCCGATGATATCTTCTATGAGAGACATGTTGGTATCCTGTAATTAATTCCTGTATCCCCATAAGGTACGAAACAGGAACGAGAACATGAACCAAAAACGGGCCAGCCGACTACCAGAAACGGCCGAAAGAAATCGATATAACCGGTGTGCCGAATACCGACTGCTTTGAGGCGCCCGGCACTACGTCCAACCCTATCTGGCCGTCCGGCGTGAAGACCAGCTCGTAGGCGTTCGGCTGCATGATTTGGATGCCATTGGCGTAATATTGCACCTGATACCCGAATTCGAAGGTGGTGACGCGCTTGAATCGGTCTCCAAAATCGATGCCGATGCCCACTTTGCCCGCGCCGCCGAACATGAATTCCCCTTCGCTCCAGCCCCGGAACACATCGTAGTAGATTTCGTCGGTATCGCGAATACCGTTGTCGTCGATGTCGCGGAAGTACGGAAACACGAACGCTGCCGTCGGGCCGGCCGAGGCCGACAGGTTCAGCCTGAAGTTGTCGTCGAACGCATCCGCAAACAGTCGCTGCCGAAAGCCAAACTGGAGGGGCACCGTGACGACACGGCGGTATTTGTTGGGGGTAATTTGCCCGAAATAAAAGCTGTTGAAGATCTGCTCCCTCGAGTCGCGAAGCCCGCCGGCGTCGAGTCCGATCATGAACTCGGTGTAGGGACCCGTCACTTTGCGCAGCTCGGTGCCTAAAGAAAAGCCGTTGTCTGAGATCAGGACCCTCGCCAGCCACCCCGTGCGAAGCCCCTCCTGGTATGCCGTCTTGGCCTTTGCGGCCGGCAGCTCCGGCGGCTCGATGCTCTCGCGAACCTGCGCGTTGGCATGATGGACGATCGACAGGGAGGCGCCTATGGCTATGAGTATTAAGACGGCGTGGTTAATGGCCTTCATACGGCAATATGCTTAAAAAAAGTTCAATATCATGGGAATTAACGCACAGTGACCGAAAAAAATTTGGTCAAACACTTGCGATGAGGTACTCATATCTTATCTTCCATCCAACAAGATTCACAAGTTAGACAATTTAACAATCCAGATACCGATTATCGTTTGGCTGTATAACGAAATTTTGATGCTACACGTATGAACACTACGAGAAAATTTGTCATTTTTGGGCCGTTCGAAACACTGAAGAGACTGGGTCCGGAGATGCTCAACGAACTCAAACCAAAGTACCAGTACGAGTATCACTCTCCAGAAAAGGAAGCAGACATCTACGTCGTGGTTTTCGAGGAGTATCAGAGGCAGATCAATTCGAGCACCTCGCTCACGGGCATCATTGAAGCAGCCAACAAAATGCTCAAGGTGCAGATGATGGCGACGGGCGGTCGAATGGGCTTCAGGGGGTCGTCGTGGGGGGCGGAACGGCCACTGATCGACATGCTCACCGAGTTCGTGAAGGACTTTTCGAAGCGGTACGGACTCACGATCCAAGAGCTCAAAGAGACGCCGGTCGAAGACAAAATTGACACCGACCTGTTCGACGACGAAGAGGAAGACGAAGACGAGTGAGCACGATGGCTTCCTCCGACGGCAGCCGTGGGCAGGACCAAGTTTGGACGGTGATCTCCATGATGGAGTGGGCTACCGGGTATTTCGCCGACAAAGGGGTGCCGAACCCCAGGCTGAGCATCGAATGGCTGTTGTCGGACCTCCTCGGCGTGAAAAGGCTCGATCTGTACCTCCAGTTCGACCGGCCCCTGTCAAACGAACAGCTGGCGCAGCTCAGAGAGCGGGTGCTCCGAAGGGGAAAACACGAGCCATTGCAGTACATCACGGGCAGCACCGACTTCTACAACTGTAAGGTGGCTGTGGATCGGAGGGTGCTCATTCCCAGGCCGGAGACGGAGGAGCTGGTCGAAATGATCCTCGACGAAAACGACGAAACGGCCCGGATTGTCATCGATTTCGGAACCGGTTCGGGGTGCATTGCCGTCGCGATCAAAAAGGCGAGGCCGTCGTGGAATGTCGTCGGGATGGACATCGACGCAAGCGTGCTCGAGTTAGCGAGGAGAAACGCTGAAACCAACGGTGTCTCTGTCGAGTGGATCGAGGGCGACATGAGGGATGCCGGTTCGGTGTTGACCGGTCGTCATTTCGACATTGTCGTGTCCAATCCTCCGTACATCTTGCCCGACGAGGCGGCCTCCCTCGACCGGGAAGTGAAGGACTACGAGCCGGCACTTGCATTGTTCCACGACGATCCCGCAAGTCTGTACCGGTCGATCCTTGAGTTTGCCGCAAGCCAAACACCGTGTGCGTCGGTGTACTGCGAGACCCATTTTGACGTGACAGGGACCATGCTCGACAAGCTCAATGTCTCGGGCTGCAGCCTCGCCGTCTCCAAGGATTACAGCGGGAAAGACAGGTTCCTGAAAGCCGCTTTTGACCGGTCAAATGGCTAACCACTTGATAATCGGTTGATTACCAAGCGTCAGTTTAGAGGGATTCCAAAAGGGTGGCCGAAATGTGGATAACTTGTGGAAAAATATTTTTCCCCTTCCCCTGCCGCCCGGCCGGGACCGAAGTGTGTGTTATCCTATTGTTACGTAATGTCAATACAAAAATGCTGAAAATGCAAAAATCATATAACTCATTGTGGTGCAATGGATTGATGTGTTGATAATAATGTGGATAACTTTGGTGGAAAACCCGTTTTTTGTGTTTGACAACCCCGCCCGAATTCCTCATTTTAGCGAAGGTTGAAGTCGGAAAGTTGACAAATTGTGGATAACTTGTCGTCGGGCCGGCTGTCTTTGGTGGTATCGGGCCAGTGTTAACCCAATATCACGGTTGTGGCATGGTACACAGCATACTAATTGAAACATCCGTCACCGGAGGTAAAAGAGCAGTGAGTTTAGAGCAAGCAGAAGCGGTATGGCAGGATTGCCTGCATATCATTCGCGACAATACAAATCTTCAGAAATTTAAGTCCTGGTTTGAACCGATCAGGCCGGTCAAACTCGAAAATGATACACTTACGATCCAAGTCCCAACCCACTTCTGGTATGAGTGGCTCGAGGAGCAGTATTACAACCTCCTGAGATCCACCATCGCGAGGGTGATGGGCCCGAACGGCAAGCTGGAATATTCCATTGTGGTCGAAAAGTCAGACAAACCCGAGCAGCAGCTGTCGATGAGCATGCCTCAACGGCCGATTGGTCCAATCAAGGCCCAAGACCTGAACCGCCAGGTGGCTGAACTCAACCGGCT
>CAYZWQ010000205.1:0-4480 GCA_964481355.1 uncultured Chitinophagales bacterium | reverse complement strand
GCCAACCTCTGCGAGCGCGTCGGCGCCAATGTCGACAATGTGCGCCGGGGGATAGGCACGGACTCACGCATCGGCAAACGATTCCTTTTCGCAGGGATCGGATACGGAGGCAGCTGCTTCCCTAAGGATGTGCAGGCCCTTGGCTTTACCGCCGATGAATACGACTACGACTTCAAGATCCTTGATGCCGTAATGGCCGTGAACGACAAGCAACGGCTCAGCATGCTCGACAAGATACGTGCCCACTTCGGTGATCTGAATGGCGTTCAGATTACCGTTTGGGGCTTGGCATTCAAAGCCGAGACCGACGACGTTCGTGAGGCTCCAGCCCTCTACATCGTCAAGGAGCTGGTAGATGGCGGGGCCAAGGTGGTTGCGTACGACCCAGAGGCCATGAAGAATTTCAAGGAGTACATGGGTCCGGAGTATGCCGATAAAATCGACTATCAGAGCAACCCTATAACGGCTCTCGACGGGAGTGATGCGCTGCTGATATGCACCGACTGGAACGAATTTCGTCGACCGAACTTCGAGGACTTCAAGGAGCGGCTGAACACCCCTCTCATCTTTGACGGCAGAAACTTGTATGATCTGGGCCGCATGGAGAAGGCAGGCATCCATTATTACAGCATTGGCAGACGAACAGTAATCCCATCGCATTGATCATCCTCGGAATATCATGCTATTACCATGATTCAGCCGCGGCAATTCTACGCGACGGAGCGATTGTTGCCGCGGCTCAGGAGGAACGTTTCACCCGAGTAAAACACGACTCAGGTTTCCCGACCCATGCCATCGCCTATTGCCTCAAGGAGGCAGGATGCGATATCGCCGAAGTCGACCATGTCGTGTTCTACGACAAACCATTTTTGAAGTTCGAGCGCATTCTCGAGACCATCGTGGTGGAAGCTCCGAAGGGGCTTCGGTCTGCACTGAAGGCGATTCCGATCTGGATCAAGCAAAAGCTATGGATCGAGGAGTCGATCCGCAGCGAGCTGGGTTATGAGGGCAGTATCCTGTACCCGGAACACCATCTGTCGCACGCCGCATCGGCCTTTTTCCCGGGTCCATTTGATGAGGCGGCCGTACTGACGATCGACGGTGTGGGCGAATGGACCACGGCAAGTATCGGGCACGGTGTCGGCAACAGGATCGACATCCTGAAAGAGCTGACATTTCCGCATTCCTTGGGACTTTTGTATTCCGCATTCACCTACCAGGCCGGTTTCAAGGTCAACTCCGGCGAATACAAGCTCATGGGGTTGGCACCGTATGGGAAACCAATCTTCGCCGACCTGATTTACGACAAAATGATCGACCTTCGGGAAGACGGTTCCTTCAGGATGGATCAGGTTTACTTCGACTACGCATCTGGGCTCAAAATGACATCGGACGCGTTTTCGAGCCTTCTCGGCTTTCCGAGAAGGAAACCCGAAGAAGCCATGACGCAGAACGTCATGGATTTGGCGGCCTCAATCCAGGCAGTCACCGAGGAAATCATGGTCCGCATGGCAAAGGAAGCTACCCGTGTGACGGGTTCTCGCAACCTCTGTCTTGCAGGCGGCGTGGCACTCAATTGCGTCGGCAACGGAAGAATCCTACGTGAGGGGATTGTCGATGGCTTGTGGATTCAGCCTGCCTCAGGAGATGCCGGAGGGGCCCTCGGGGCCGCTTTGTCGGCGTGGCACATGTACCTCGGAAAACCCAGGGAGGCCAAGAAATCGGACAGCATGAATGGTGCGTTCCTGGGGCCGTCGTACTCGAACTCGAACATCCGTGCGTGGCTCGACGACCGCCACCTTCCATATCATGAGTTGGATGATGCGGACTTATTTGACCGCATGGCCGAATTGATCGACAACGGGCACATCATCGGGTGGCTCAATGGCAGGATGGAGTTCGGTCCTCGCGCTTTGGGTCACCGCACGATACTCGCCGATGCTCGCAACCCTGAAATGCAGCGCAAACTTAACCTGAGCATCAAATACCGAGAAAGTTTCCGTCCTTTTGCGCCGGCGGTGCTTGCCGAACATTGCAGCGAGTATTTCGATTTGGGCGTCGAAAGTCCCTACATGCTGCTGACGGCTCCCGTTGCCGATCAGCACAAGTTGCAGCCAGATGAGGAGGCCACTGGGATGGATTTGCTGTATCAACTTCGTAGCGATATTCCAGCTGTCACCCATGTCGATTACTCGGCCAGGGTGCAGACGATCGACCAAGAGCGCAACCCATCCTTTTGGAAGCTTTTGTCGGCGTTCAACAAGCGCACAGGTTGTTCGGTTGTCATCAACACTAGTTTCAATGTAAGGGGGGAGCCGCCAGTCCAGTCTCCCGCCGATGCTTGGAATTGTTTTATGGCGACCGAAATGGATGTTCTTGTCTTGGAAAATTTTGTTCTGTACAAACATGAGCAGCCTGGTGCTGAAATGGGCACCGAGGCATTCCAGAAAACATTTGAGCCGGATTAATGGAATGATCTCACTCTTCTACACAGACATCCCCGTCACACGCCGGAAAATCGTGGAATTTGGTGCAGTCTTCTTTGCCGTGCTGACCATCGTGATTCCCGTCTTCGTGCTGTGGCGCAACGATTGGACTTGGTTTGCATGGCTCGATTGGTCTGTGGCTGCGGGCATCGCCATGCTGTTGCTGTGCCTCGGAACAGGCATGATGATGGCGCCTGTCTATAAAGTGTGGATGCGTCTGGCATTGGTTTTGGGAACCATTATGACGGCTGTGATCATATCTGTTGTATTCATCCTTCTGATAACACCGATAGGGCTAATCAGAAGGGTTTTACGTAGCAACTCAGACTACAGCAAGGAGTTTGATCGGCAAATGAACACATACTGGGTTGACCGGGCAGAAAAGCATGACCCTCGACGAATGGAAAAGATGTACTAGGTCAGCCACCCGGATGAGTCAGAATCAAATGACCGACACGAGACTAATCGATGTATATCCGTACCGGCTTGATGGCGGACACCCGAAATTCCTGCTGTTGCGCCGATCGGCTGATGTGATCTACGCCGGACAATGGCGAATGGTGGGCGGAAAGGTGAATCCCGATGAGACCAGCGTACAAGCCGCTTTTCGCGAATTTTCAGAAGAAACGTCGATGGTGCCCATAAATGCATGGGTTTTACCCACCGTGAATGCGTTCTATGATCCTAAGGCCGATCAAATTAGGTATATTGCCGCGTTCGCGTTTGAGTGTGGGTCCGATCAGATTCGGCTCAACCATGAACACGACGCATTTGAATGGCTGACGGTCGAAATGGCCATTCAACGACTGGGTTGGCACGAACAGCGGCGAATTCTGCAGATCGCACACGATATTATCACCTCGAACTCCGTTCTTCCCGAATGGCAGCTATCCGTCTGATCTTAATGGCGCTAGTATTGGTCGTAACTGGCAACGAAGTTGCGGCACAAGGGAAGTATACTGTTTCGCCGGCGCCGGATTTGTGGTACAATACGATCGATGGCGCAAGAATCGGCATGCGCATACGAGGACAGATGGCCGGCACATTTGGAGACGGACCACACCGTTTGGATGCCGGCATTTGGCTGGGCTCGAAATTGCCATCTGACCCCGTCTCTTACTACGTTTCGCTCACAGAACCCATCCCCGCATTTTCTGAGTTCGGATCGGAGGCGACGGTCGAGGGATTCAGCTCGATACGCGACGGGTACCATATGCACGGGTTTGCTGCTTCGAAGCGTTGGCAGAGAGGTTTTAACGAAAAAGAATTCACTGCCATCAGGCTGCAGAGCAGCTATTCGCAACGTTACGACACACGCTACGCGTTGATTCCCGACATGTGGCAGACACGGCCTGTTTATTCCGTAGAGACGACGTTTCAGACTCGCAGTGAATCGGAGTTGTGGGGAGCATTCTCACAGACATTACACTTGTCAATAGGTACATTTCTCCACTCCGACACCAGGTCGTTCTTGCAGCTTGAGGTTGAGCACCTTTCCGACAAGTACCTAGGATCAGGGTTTGCCCTCAAGCACAGGTTGTTCATGGGGTTGTCTGGTTCCGATACACCCGTCGAGCGCGAATACAGGATGTCGAGCGGCAAGGCAATCGATGAAATCGGGTCCGGAATTACACGGTCGAGGGGCATTCTTCCGCAATCTGGAATCGAAAATGGGTGGATTCACTCGGCCGACGGCCCAAACCTTCGTGGTTATGGCCGCCTCGAAATGAGTCGCCTACTGGAGGGACGACCTGCTACCGCCCGCAATGTCGGCGCCTTGAATCTGGAATTCGATTATCCTAATCCTGTATCATGGGCACTGTCCCGAATTCCCGTGTTGGGAGGGGTCCTCAACAGCCGGATGTATCTGTTCTCCGACCATGGCCTTGCCAACAATTCAGTGAAATCGAATGCGGGGGCCGGTTTATCGGTCGGACTCAATATTCCTGACTATCTTGGAAGAAACCGCTCACTCTCGTTGCGCTACGATGTGC
>CAYZWQ010000204.1:0-4491 GCA_964481355.1 uncultured Chitinophagales bacterium | reverse complement strand
TTATTGGATGCGCGAATACCACATCGACGGCTTCCGATTCGATTTGGCTCACTTGATCGACTGGGAGACCATAGACGAAATCACTAATGAGGCAAGGAAGCTGAACCCAAATGTGGTGCTCATCGCGGAACCTTGGGGCGGCGGTTATGACCCCGAAGGATTCAGCAGGCGTGGTTGGTTGGCATGGAACGATCAAATCCGAAATGGAGTGAAGGGTTCTGACGCGATCCACAACCGTGGTTTCATCTTTGGAGCTTGGCACCATGAATCCGACCGTGGATCCATCGAAAACTACCTCAAGGGCACCTTGCTAGGTGGAGGCAACGGAAGGTTCGTCAGTAGCCGGACAACCCTCAACTACCTAGAGAGCCACGATGGGCACACCTTGGGTGATTTCATCAGGATCGCATTGAACCAGCACCTCGTAAATGCATCCTTCGAGCGGAGCGCAGTGGCTAAATTGTCGGAGGCTGAACTTAAACTGTCCCGGTTGGCGGCATTGTACTTGTTTGCGGCACAAGGGGCAGTTATGATCCATCAAGGCCAGGAATTTGGCAGATCGAAATGGATTGCACCCAATCCAACCAATGATCCCAACACCGGAAAATTTGACCACAACAGCTATGACAAAGACAACGAGACCAACTACATCGATTACAGCGACCTCGATTTGAACACGGAGTTGTACGATTACTACCGGGGCCTCATTCGGTTGCGCAATGACGCAACGGCGCTTCGAAGGTCCAACCCCGATGCCATCGAAATTTTCAACACCAGCGACGCCCTTCTGCTAACAGCCCTGATTGACGGAATGGAAGCAGGAGATCCCTATCGATATGTCGTGGTTTTGAACGGAAACGTGCTCTTCGAGCACGAACTGGTATTGCCGGAGGGTTTCTGGGAGATCATGGCCACAGGGCGTTATGCGTCGAACAATTCTTTGGCAAAAATATCGGGAAGAGTTATAATACCACCTGCTTCGGGATCAATAATGCGTCAACAGCGCTGATTCCGTCAAAGATCTTCGCTATCGCATAACAACCCAAGAAAAGGAGTCACTTTGGCTGGAATAGATACAGGTGCAAGCCGTGGGCTGTGGAGTTCCAAACTAGGATTTATTCTTGCAGCGGCTGGATCGGCTGTCGGCCTCGGCAATATTTGGAAGTACCCGAGTGTGGTGGCCGAGAACGGTGGCGCTGCCTTCATCATCGTGTACCTGATATGCTGTTTCCTGGTCGGATTTCCGGTCATGGTCGCTGAACTCACGATTGGTCGCAGGACAGGGCAAAACCCCGTCGGTGCCTTCAGGGCTTTGTCGGGCGGCAACAAGCTCATGCCCCTCATCGGTGCTTGGGGTATAATTTGCGGTGTGATGATCCTTTCCTTCTATTTGGTTGTTGCAGGATGGACCCTCGGTTACGTCTTCGAGGAGGCGGCCTACTTTACCGGGATGGAAGGCGCGGTCAACTCCCTCAAAGATGTCACACTTGGATGGAAGAACGCGCTGTTTGCCCTTCTCTTCCTTGGAGCGACCATCGGGATCATCGTCGGCGGAGTGAGCGGAGGCATCGAGCGTGCAACGAAGGCCATGATGCCCGCTCTTGTGATCATCATGGTTGCCATGATCATCTACGTGGTGTTCCAGGACGGTGCCGGCGAAGGTCTGCGGGTCTATCTCACTCCTGACTTCAGCAAGATCAACCCACAGCTCGTTTTCGCCGCAATGGGGCAGGCATTCTTTTCCCTTTCGCTCGGTATGGGTGCCCTCATTACCTACGGATCCTATTTGAACAAAAAGCAGAACATCCCGGAGGCGGCGGCCTATGTGACCCTTTCCGACGTCGGCATTGCATTTACGGCTGGTTTGCTGATCATCCCTGCGATGTATGTGGCCTCGAACAACGGAATCCAGATTTTCAACGACGATGGCAGCCTCATCGCCAGCACCCGGCTTGTGTTCGACGTGCTTCCAGCCCTGTTTCACAGCATGGGAACCGGACTCGGTCTATTCTTCGGCGTTGTCTTCTTTATTCTTCTCGGCATGGCTGCGTTGACGAGCACCATCTCCCTGCTGGAGGTGCCAGTGTCGTACATCATTGACGACTGGGGCTGGTCGCGCAAGAAGGCGGCCTGGTCTGTCGGCGGCCTCGTGGGCGTTTTCACCGTCATCATCGCCTACGACATCAACTGGATCGACCGTCTTTCGCTCGTATTCAACGACATCGGCCTGCCGTTCGGCGGCTTGATGATCTGTCTGTTCTTAGGATGGTTCTGGAAAACGGAAAGTGCACTTATGGAAATTAAGGAGGGGTACGATGGTCTTGATTCGTCAAAATTCCGTACCTTATGGCCTATTTTCATAACCTACATCTGTCCGATTCTGATCGCGATTGTTTTTGGAATGACCGTTTATAACCTATTCGCCTGACAACGACGCAGCGATCCGATTCGATTCCAACCCAATTTGACTTTATGCCAAAGATCACCACTGCCGATATCAAGAACGGTGTGACCATCAACATGGACGGCCACATCTATCAGATTATCGAGTTTCTTCACGTAAAACCAGGCAAAGGCGGCGCCTTTGTCCGCACCAAAATGAAGGGTGTCGTAAACGGCAAGACCATCGACAAAACCTTCCGTTCAGGCGAGAGCCTTGAGACGGTGCGAGTAGAACGCCATCAGTACCAATTTCTGTACAACGACGGAGAGATGCTCCATTTCATGCATCAGGAGAGCTACGAGCAGATCATGATCAGCGTTAACAACATGGACAAAACGGAGTTCATGAAGGAGGGTGAAATCGTGACGGTGGTGATCAATGCCGACGACAACACCATTCTGTTCGCAGAATTACCCGACCATGTCAACCTCCTTGTCACCCAAACGGATCCCGGAGTGCGGGGAGACACCGCAAACAACGCCGTCAAGCCTGCGACCCTTGAATCTGGGGCAACCATCAACGTTCCTCTTTTCATCAACGAGGGCGACTTACTTCGCGTCGACACTCGCAGCGGCAGTTACATCGAACGCGTAAAGCAGTAACATAAACTCTCACTAAGGACGCACATGGATCTTAAGCTGATCAAAAACCTGTTAAATATGATCGCCGATAGCGATGTAAGTGAGGTTTCAATCGAGGAGGGCGATTTCAAAATCAAAGTGAAGAAACAGGCCGAGACACCTGCTTACGCTCCACAGCCCGTGTTTCCTCCGTCAGGCTTCGCTCCATCGGCGCCCGTCGAGATAACGATGCCATCACCTCAAAGTACACCTTCATCTAGTGCTGCTCCAGCGCCTGCGCCAGCCGAGGCACCTAAATCAGGTGGCAACACCACAGTTATCAAGTCCCCGATTGTCGGCACCTTCTATAAGGCCCCATCTCCCGACAGCCCTGCCTTTACTGAGGTTGGCAAAGTAGTGAGCAAGGGCGATACGTTGTGCATCATTGAGGCCATGAAGATCATGAACGAAATCGAGTCGGAATATTCCGGCAAGATCGTGAGGATCATCGCCGAAAACGGTCAGCCTGTGGAGTTTGATCAGCCTCTGTTCGAAATCGAAGCATCCTGAGCGCAACTCCATGTTTCAAAAAATACTGATCGCAAACCGTGGTGAAATCGCCCTTCGCATCATTCGCACATGCAAGGAGATGGGAATCAAAACGGTCGCGGTTTATTCAACGGCGGATGCCAACAGCCTGCACGTCAAATTTGCCGACGAGGCAGTCTGCATCGGCCCGCCACCAAGCCGTGAGAGCTACCTGAAGATCCCACGGCTCTTGGCTGCTGCCGAAATAACCAACGCTGAGGCCATCCACCCTGGGTACGGCTTCCTCGCCGAGAATGCTGAGTTCTCTCGCATCTGCGAGGAGCACAACATCACGTTCATCGGCCCCACCCCGTACATGATCGAAACCATGGGCGACAAGGCCAAGGCCAAGGAGAACATGATCAAGAACGGCGTTCCGGTCGTTCCTGGCAGCGACGGTCTTGTCGAGTCGTCCGATCAGGCCCTGAATCTGGCCGACGAAATCGGATATCCGGTCATCATCAAGGCAAGCGCCGGCGGCGGCGGACGCGGCATGCGCATCGTGAGGGAGCGCTCCGAAGTGGTGCGCCAGTACGAGTCGGCACGTGAGGAAGCACGTGCTGCATTCAACTGCCCCGATGTCTACATGGAGAAGTTCGTCGTCGAACCCCGCCATGTCGAAGTGCAGGTGCTCGGAGACACGTTTGGAAACATCATCCATTTGGGCGAGCGCGACTGCACGTTGCAACGCCGCCACCAGAAGCTCGTTGAGGAGGCACCCTCGCCCGCACTCGACCCCGAGCTACGCGACCGCATGGGCAAGGCCGCCGTTGCGGCGGCAAAGACGGTGGGTTACCGTGGTGCCGGCACGATCGAATTCCTGCTCGACAAAAACAAGGACTTCTACTTCATGGAGATGAACACCCGCATCCAGGTCGAGCACCCGGTCACGGAGGAAGT
>CAYZWQ010000203.1:0-4512 GCA_964481355.1 uncultured Chitinophagales bacterium | reverse complement strand
AGTGTGCCCGACGAAACCACCGCCCATAGGGCCGCCCCCAGCATGAACGACACCGTGCTCCAAAAAACGACTTGTCGGTTCACGTTGATCAATAATTAAAATTCGGCCGCAGTTTGTTGCGCAGGTAGAAATCGCTCACAATCTTAACCGCCTCATCCACATCATCTGTCAATACGAACAGGTCCAAATCAGACTTCGAAATCGTGCCTTCGTCAACCATCCTATTCTTGATCCAGTCCACCATTCCATGCCAATAATCCACGCCCAACATGACAACAGGAAACCGGTTAATCTTATGCGTCTGCATTAAGGTTAACGCTTCAAAGAATTCATCAAGGGTGCCAAATCCACCAGGCAGGATGATGAATCCCTGCGCATATTTCATGAACATCACCTTGCGAACAAAGAAGTAGTGGAATTTCAGCACGTGTTTTGGGTCCACATACGGGTTCGGCTCCTCTTCGAAGGGCAACGTGATGCACAGGCCGACGCTTTTCCCCTTGCCCAGCTGCGCTCCCTTGTTGCCGGCCTCCATTATACCGGGTCCTCCCCCCGTGATCACGCCAAAACCCAGCTCAGTGAGCCTCCTGGCAATCTCGACGCCCTTTTGGTAGAAAGGATTGTCGGGTTTGAGTCTGGCACTTCCGAAAAGGCTCACACAGGGGCCTATCTTGAACAATCGATCATAACCTTCGACAAATTCGCCCATGATCTTAAATATGCGCCAAAGGTCGCTGTCTAGACCCTCTTCGTAGGAACTGAATCTCTGGAAGTCCTTGCTTTCCATGCAGTGCTATCTCCTCGATTTAAATGGAATGGTCAATGTGATGTCTGCAGCCGGCACCGGAGTATCCGTCAATGGATGACGATGTACTGTCGGCACGATGCTTAGGTCTGGACCTGTGTCGAAATCTCTGAGTTGTGCAAAGACGTAGGCATCGATGACATTGAGCCCCCAGGCAGCCACAAATACGATAATACTCAGATCTCGCCGATTTCGGTAGCTGTTTCGGTTAAATCGCAGCTGTTCAGGCGGCAATCCTGCCAGATCGGGTCTTGTGGGACCATACAGCTGGTCGTCGCGCCCAGGAATCGAGTTGTAATAGGCAGCCCGATAGTCAAGATATGATTGGTGCTGGTCGACGGCGAAAAAAGCGATGCCTCCAAGCACACCGTAAATCACGGGGACTTTCCAGGCTTGTCTGTTCACCACCTGGCCCCATCCGGGAACCGCCGCTGACTTAACCCAGACCGAAGATGGTGCCGGCACTGTGTCGTTTCGGGCCTCATTTTGCTGTGCCACAGCCAATTCAATTGATCCCAAAAGGAACAGCGAGGCAATGCCGCACAGGAACAGCCGATATAGATCAGGATGAGATCTGGTCAAATAAGGTAAGCAGGCGATCAAGTTCGTCATCGGTATAATATTCAATACGAATTTCGCCCCCCTTCTGCTTTTTCTTCAGGATCACCTTGGTACCCAGCCTTGTGCGAAGACGGTTTGCAAGCTCCTGCAATTCAAAAGCATGCTGTTCTTTGGGGTTCAGGAGTTTGTTTTTCTTCTTTTTGCCACCTGCCAGCGTTTTGACGTACTGTTCCATCTGTCTGACGGAGAAGTCTTCGTCAATCGCCTTTTGCAGCACCTTCTCCTGAATGACAGGATTGTCGATGGTGACCAGGGCCCTGGCGTGACCGGCCGATATTTTCCCCTGCTTTACGGCAAGTTGCACCACATCTGGAAGCTGAAGCAGCCTCAGGGTGTTGGTGATGGTGGTTCTGTTCTTTCCCACGCGCTCGGCAACGTGCTCCTGGGTGTAGCCGAGCTCTTCGATGAGCCGTTGAAAGCCAAGTGCGGTTTCAATCGGATTGAGCTCTTCACGCTGGATGTTTTCAATGAGCGCGTATTCGAGGCTTTGTTCGTCATCGGCATGCCTAACATACGCGGGTATCCTGTCGAGGCCCGCCAGGCGTGTTGCCCTGAGCCTGCGTTCTCCGCTTATAAGCTCATACCGATCCTCGCCAATTTCGCGTACCGTAATGGGTTGGATGAGACCGTGCAACCTGATGGAATCAGACAGCTCCTGCAGGCGAAACTCATCAAACTCCAATCGAGGCTGATTGGGATTTGCCCGAATGCTGCCTACAAGAATGTCGTCTATTCTACCAAGCGGCGTTTCTTGGGCATCCGGATTCGACTCCTCTCCCACACCGGGGAAATATACTCCCAAGCCTCTGCCCAGTACGTTCTTCTTGGTTTTACTCATCTTTTGGCAAGTTAGGGTCTCATGTGTTGAAGACAGAGCTTCCCTTGAACTGTTTCTTGTTTCTTATGATCAGCTCTCTGGCTAGAGCCAGGTAATTCTGTGAGCCAGAGCTGACCGAATCGTACAGCAATATCGGCTTGCCGAAACTTGGGGCCTCAGCCAGCCGCACATTACGGGATATCACCGTGTTGAACACTTTGTCGTTGAAATATTTCTTGACCTCCTGGGCAACCTGCGACGAAAGTCGGGTTCGATTGTCGAACATCGTCAAAAGGACGCCCTCGATCTCCAGGAATGTGTTCAGGTGCTGTCTGACGATTTTTATCGTGTTGAGGAGCTGCCCAAGGCCTTCGAGGGCAAAATACTCGCACTGCACCGGTATTATAACACTGTCGGATGCCGTAAGGGCGTTGATCGTGAGCAAACCCAAAGAGGGAGGGCAATCGATGATCACAAAGTCGTATTTGGTCCGCAGGTCTTCGATGGCTCGACTCAGAATCTTTTCGCGCTCCTGACGGTCGATCATCTCGATTTCGGCGCCGACCAAATTGATATGCGATGGTATGATGTCTAAAAATGGAAGATCTGAGCTCAGAAGCGCCTCCCCTGTCTGAATGCCTCCGACCAAAACATCGTACACGGAGTTTGAGGTGCTCTTTGGGTCAATCCCAAGCCCAGAGGTGGAGTTAGCTTGTGGATCAATATCGATCACCAGCGTTGGATGTTCCAACGCCGCCAAGCTTGCGGCCAGGTTAATGGCCGATGTAGTTTTTCCGACACCACCCTTTTGGTTGGCAATGGAAATGACTTTTCCCATGTGTTACTTAAACGACAATATGTGAATGCGTTAGCTGAGGTGGAAGATACGAAAATTAGGCTCAGGCAATGCCAATTTGTAACAGCCTATTTCGACAGTGTAACGGCATGGTGCCACCTTTCGCCTCCATGGAGCACGCTCACGAGATAGACACCTGACGCAAGACCCGAGGCATCCCAATTCCACTGGGCTTCCCTTCCTGCATAAGCGTGCATTCTGTGCTTTGAGACAACCCTGCCCAACAGGTCGTAGACCACAATGTCGTGAATACCGGTATGCTGTGGCATGATTCGGACCATTGTTGATGGGTTGAACGGATTCGGATAACTTGATACGACGGCATGGCTGCCGGGCAAATACCACTTCTCCCTGAGCGATGTGCTCAACGGCCCACCATTGCCATCTGCCGGGTTGGTGGAAGTGGTGTCGATTTCCACGAGCAAATATCCGGATATCTCGCCAAAAACGGACGGATCCACTCCATAAAGCGCCCAAAATGCATCGTGTTCGTACAAGACAACTTCCGTGGTTGAGTCTGTCACTGCTTCCGGCCTGCTGTAAAAGTAGGAATTGATCCTTTGATCGGTGGTCCAAATTGGACTCACGGCCCCACTGTCCGGACCTGAAGCATAGTAGGCTTCAAGAGCAATAGTTACCGTTTTATCTATTGCAGATAGTCCGGAAAAGTTGAACGTGACCTCCGCATACTGAAAAGCCTCAGCCTTGACACTAGCAGACGCTGCGGAGGCATCCACACTGTCGGGATGGATATCGCTTAAAGTAGATGCTCCTATCCAGATATCCGCGCCAATACCTGCCTCAATGAGTCCCGCGCTGGATAATGAGCCACCATAAAAGGGAAGATTCCATGAAAGTATGCGGTATGGTCTTTCCAAGGGCGGCAATGTTGCGAATAGTCCAAAACTGTTCCTCACACCGAACTTATTGGTGAACCGCTCCCATCTGTTGATGTCGATGGACCCAATAGAAATGCTGTCGGTCTTGCCGCTGTGTGTGGTAAACTTGCCGCCAGGTTGCTCAGATTGTGCTTTGAGATTTTTTTTGTCAATGCGTTGCTGGGCCTGCGCAGGTACTATTAAACAAGCGGTAAGGAGAATATAAATAAGAAAGGGGCGTAACATGCTGCAAGATAGCACATACGCCCCCGTAGAGCCAAGCACAAGTTCTGGCAGCCGAACCATAGTTTGCCTAGTTGGCAGGTTTGCGCGAACCTGCAAGCTGAATGTCGGTGGCTCCAGCCGCATTTTCGGCCGAAGGCGTCACCGGCTTGAGTTTAGATACGTTTGAAGATTGTGCGGATACATTTTGACCGGGTTGAATGTAGAGAACGTCGTTTCTGTCAACCCACTGCTTGTCGTTCGAAGTCGGTGTCACATTTGTTGCGGACGATTCACCCATGGTATTCTGGAC
>CAYZWQ010000202.1:0-4541 GCA_964481355.1 uncultured Chitinophagales bacterium | reverse complement strand
GTTCGACGCGGGCATAGAACTCGTCGGCGATGGCGATGTTGTTGGCGCCGGGCTGGGGTATCAACACCACACCCACCATCGGCACGCCGTCGCGCTTGAGCACGGTGCGCTCGTTCTCGGCCCCGAGCTCCGCACGTCCCACATCTCGGAAACGGATGATGGAATTCCCGCGCTGGAGGATGATCAAATCGTTGAAATCTTCGGGTGTCTGCAGCAGGCCGACCGTCCTGACGGTGAGCTCGGTGGTGTTGCCTTCGATGCGGCCGCTGGGCAGCTCCACATTCTCGCGCTCGAGGGCCTGCCGGATGTCGCCGGGCGTGAGCTGGTAAGCGCTGAGCTTGGCGGGATCCATCCACAGGCGCATGGAGTAGCGCTTTGACCCCCAGATCTGGACGTCGGAGACACCCGGGATTGTCTGAAGCCGCTCCTTGAACACGTTGTTGGCAATTTCGGTGAGTTCGAGCGGATTGCGCGTGTCGCTTCGCACGCTCAGGAACACGATGGGGCTCGAGTTGGCGTCCGCCTTCGTCACGACCGGGTTGTCGACCTCGGGAGGCAGGCTCCTGCGCGCCCGGCTCACCCGGTCGCGCACGTCGTTTGCGGCATCTTCGAGGGGTATCTCAAGGTTGAACTCGACCGTGATGGTGCTCACCCCCTCACGGCTCACCGACGTGATGCTGCGAATCCCGGCAATGCCATTGATGCTCTCCTCGAGGGGTTCGGTGATCTGCGACTCAACGATGTCGGCATTGGCGCCGGTGTACGAGGTGGCGACGGTGATGATGGGTGGATCGACCGCAGGGTACTCTCGCACTCCCAGGTACAAGAAACCGATCACCCCGAAAAGGATGATGACGATCGACATCACAATCGCCAACACCGGCCGACGAATACTGACAGAGGCTAAACTCATGGTGCGTTCCTTTCCTGTTCAGCGCAGGCTGGTTACGTTAACAGGCAGTCCATCGCGAAGCTGCAGGATGCCGGTGGTGATCACGGTGTCGCCAAATGCGACACCCTCGAGAATCTGGATCTTGGTGCTGCTTCTGATGCCTGTCCTCACGTTGACGGGAGTGGCGCGCCCAGCCCTGCTCACGTACACGATCTGCCCCTGCAGTTGCGGGATCAGCGACTGGGTGGGTATCAGCACGGCGTCGGTGAGCTCCTCGAGCAGGTACTCGATTTCGACGAAGGAGCCCGGGAGGATGCGTCCTGAGCGGTTGGGTGCGATGGCGCGGATGGGCAGGCTCCTGCTGGCCTGGTCGATGCGCGGCTCAATGGCGAAGATCCTGCCGTCGAAGGTGCTGTCGACGCCCGCCACGCGGAACTGGATGCGGTCGCCACGGTCAACGAGGCCGGCATATTGCTCAGGCACAGAAAAATCTACCTTGATGGAGTCGATGTTCTGCAGAATTGTGATACGGGTGGCGGGTGTGAGATAGTCGCCCGTATCCACGTACCGCAGGCCGATGGTTCCGTTGAACGGTGCCCTGACCTCGGTGCGGGCGATCTGCGCATCGACCAGCGCCAACTGGGCCTCGATCACGTTCAGTCGGTTGAGGGCGAGGTCGTAGTCTTCCTGACTGATGGCCCCCCTCTCGAAGAGCTGCTTCTGCCGGCGCTCGGTGTCTCTTGCCAGGGTCATCTCAAGCTCGTACTGCCTCCTTTGGGCCTTCAGGTCTGCGTCGTTGATCTTGACGAGCAGCTGGCCTCGGCTTACCCTGGTGCCTTCCCGCAAATTCAGCTGAGTGATCAGGCCGGAGGCTTCGCTTCTCAATTCAACTTCGGCGTTCGCGATGGCCGATCCGGTTACCCGGATCACGTTGCGGAGGCTGTCAGGCTTGAGAACCACACCCTCCACCGAAAGCCTGTTATCGGCCGGGGCAGACGACTGAGCCGCCGGTGGACCCTCATTGCCCGACCCTCCGGAAAAGAAGTTGGTAGCAAGGAGAATCAGCGCTGCAGCAACAGCCAGCACAATGATTGACGTAACGATTTTCTTGTTCATACAATGCGTTGTTCAGCAAACTGAACGTTAAAGAATCGACAAAAAGATGAATATGTCGGTGGTTGACAGAAATGCCAATATACGACTCTAGCGTTCTCCGGATTCGGTCGTTTATGTAAAGAAATGTAATCCGGCCGAGCGTGGACGGGGCGTCAGTGCCGTCTATTTGCCAATGCTCGACAGCTCTGCGCGTATGGCCTGATACGCCTCCCAGGCATCGGTGAAGTTGCCGGGTACGATCAGTACGCCCCCGTTTCGCGTATCGGGATTCATCCACGGAATGAAGCCGAACGTGCCAGGAGCACTCACAACCGATGCTCTCCCCGTTGTAGGGTTCTCCCGTTCAATCCACACGCCCAGCCCGAAGGAATACTGCTGTATCACTTCCGTTGCGTTGAGATAGCCCCTGCTGGGCGACAATACGGCCGGTGTGGTCCCCAGTTGGTTGGTGAACATCTCGCCGATCGACTCCTCGCTGATGATCCTGCTCGAACCGTACCAGCCGTTGTTCATGATGAGGATCAAGAAATTGGCAAAGTCCTCGGCGCTCGAATAAAGCCCGTCGGCCACTCGGGCGTTCGGCAGGTAGTAATATTCGCCGTACTCAAAGTCGAGGTGGACCATCTTCATGGGAAATTTGATCACGTCGCGGTACAAGTCCTGCCAGTTTTTTCCGGATGCCCTCACGGCGATGCCGGCGGCGACTTGAAATCCACCCAGGCCAAATTCAAATCCAGTGCCGGGCGCAAAGCGGGGCGCGTCGTAGAGGATGCCGAGAGCGCAGTCCTGCGTCGTGCCGAACAGGTTGTTGAGGCAGCTGTGGTTAGGGACGATGCCCGAAGTGTGCGACAGGAGCTGCCTGATGGTGATGCGGCCCTGAGGATGGCTCGAAAATTCAGGGTAAAAACGCGAGACCGGGTCGTCGAGCGACAGCAGGCCCTGGTCGACCAGATGGAGCACCACCACCGAGGCCACCCACATCGAAGAGGACTCAATATTGACGTGCTGATTGTAAGGGATGCTCCCGTAGGTGCGACGGAACACCACCTGCCCATTTTCGATCAGGGCAAGGACGGCTCGGTCACGTCCACCGAAACGGGCGTCCATGATGTCGTCGACACCTTGGTAAACGGGGTCGATCGGCTCTTGGGGCACATCCTTGTCGCAGGAGGCAAGAGATGCAGTCAGTATGAACGTAAGTGCTGTTAAAAGGCCCAGCTGGCGGCTCATTGTCATTCGCATGATGCTGAATATACACCCCATGAGCCCAATTTTGCGAATGATATTCGTGCCTTTTAAACAAAAAAAGCCGGATGCTTGGGGGCATCCGGCCATAAGTCGTTGTGTTGCCGAGCGATCAGCGGAGATTGGTCTGACGGAGCAGATTTGCGGTCTGGTCGTGGTTGAACATGCGTGCCAGGTCGGCGCTGGTGTATCCCCTGTTGTTGCGCAGTTCGGCGTCGGCGCCGGCCTTGAGAAGCATTTCGACGACCTGCGAGTGACCGTGGCGCGCTGCGAGCATCAGGGCTGTCGTGCCGTCTTCGTTTCGCAGGTTCACGTCGGCTCCGAACGCGATGAGGGCGCGTGTCAGCTTGGTCTCACCGTTGCGGGCTGCAATCATGAGGGGCGACTGGCCGGATTCGATGACGTTTGGGTTCATTCCCTTGTCGAGCAAGACCACGGTAGACGTGAAGTCGCCCATTTGAACCGCCTTGATGAGATCGTTGTTGCCTGTTGCAAAGGCAGTGGCGCTGATTGACACGGCAACGGCAAGGGTTAAGATGAAGTTTTTGAAGCTTTTCATGACTTTTTAAAAAAATATTGGATTTGCAAGTTGTGATATCTGTTTTTTTTTATTTACTTGCTAGGCTATACGTTTGTCGCTTATAAATAGTTTCATGCTTGAATCATTTTTCTTGGAAATTCATACGATTTTGGCGGATACAAGTTTCCGTGGCACCGATTGCATCCAGTATTGTGGAAAATCGCCCGTTCATTTGCAAAGCCCCATAATAAAGCGTATATTTTGAATCTACACCGCGGGGTGGAGCAGTTGGTAGCTCGTCGGGCTCATAACCCGAAGGTCGCAGGTTCGAATCCTGCCCCCGCTATGGGAAGGGCCCGTGCTCGGAAGAGGCGGGCCCTTCGTCGTGAAGGCGCGTGCCGGGCACCGCGGCGCCCGGTCTGCTGGCATGCCGGTCATGGCACCTCCCCCTCCCGACAGCCGACGCCCGTTCCTGGCCGCCGTGGCCCTGCTGCTGGTGGTGGGGATGGTGGTGCTGCTGATCGTGGCCCTGTAGGGGGCTCGGACCCACTCAGTCGAGGATGCTCACCGCACGGGCGAGCACCACGATGATCACCAGCACCGAGAGCAGCGACTCCACGGCCATCAGCGCCTTCATGCGGTGGCGCATGGGCAGTGCGTCGGCCGGGGCGAACGACGTGGAATTGGTGATCGACACGTAGAGGTAGTCGAGGTACCTGGGCCTCCATGTCCATGGCTCGGGCACCTGGTACTGGGCGAAGAGTAAGT
>CAYZWQ010000201.1:0-4592 GCA_964481355.1 uncultured Chitinophagales bacterium | reverse complement strand
CCGCCAATGGGTTCCGCCCTTCCGCCGGCAAGATCACCGTCTTTCACCCGCCGGGCGGACACAGCGTGCGCGTCGACACCCACGTCTATTCCGGCTATGTCGTGCCCCCGAATTACGACTCCATGATTGCCAAGCTCATCGTGAGTGCACCCACACGCGAAGAGGCGCGCAAACGCATGATCCGAGCTTTAAACGAGTTCATAATTGAGGGAATAAAGACGACGATTCCGTATCATATTCAACTGATGGCTGACGAGAACTTCATCAACAGCACCATCAACACCCGATTCCTGGAAACAAGCTTTACATATAAACCGTAGCATAAACATTATGTCAACTATTCCATCCGAGCTTAAGTACACAAAAGAACACGAGTGGATCCGAAACAACGGTGACGGAACGGCAACGGTTGGCATCACCGACTTTGCCCAAGGCGAATTGGGAGACATCGTCTTCGTCGATATAAGCACCCTCAACGAGGATGTCGACCAAGATGCAAGTTTCGGCACCATCGAGGCCGTGAAGACCGTCTCCGAACTATTCATGCCTGTGTCCGGCACCATTGTCGAGGTGAACGAGGCACTCGAAAACGACCCAGAGCTTGTAAACAACGACCCCTACGGTGAAGGTTGGCTTGTGAAGGTGAAAATGAGCGATCCGAGTCAGATCGAAGCCCTTCTCGACGCCGATTCCTACGGTCAAATTATCGCCTGATTATTTCAAAGGGCCTTCGTGGCCCTTTCTTTTTTGTTACAACCTGATTTCTGAGACGTACATGCACGATTGGATTCTTATTCTCGACTTCGGCTCACAGTATACCCAGTTGATTGCCCGGAGAGTGCGCGAGCTCAATGTCTATTGCGAGATTCATCCCTTCGACCACGATTTTGGCTCATTCGATAGAATGCCAAAGGGCATCATCCTGTCCGGCGGTCCAAAGAGCGTGAACGACCTTGACGCCCCCGACTTGAACCCGCAAGTGCTCCAATCCGGCGTTCCCATCTTGGGCATCTGCTACGGGTTGCAGCTGCTCTCGCACACACAGGTACCCGGCAGCGTCGACAGGGGAATCAAACGTGAGTTCGGCCGTGCTGAGTTGATCGTCGACAACCAAGACGACCTGTTCAAGGGCACGCCCGAGCGCTGCCCGGTATGGATGAGCCACGGCGACCATATTCACGAGCTTCCGGCCGATTACGAGATCATCGCGCACACCAGTTCCGTGCCCGTGGCGGCCGTTCGTCATAGATCACAGTCCATATGGGGCGTCCAGTTTCATCCCGAAGTCGTGCACACGTCTAATGGGAAAGACATCCTCCGCAACTTCACCTACGACATTTGCAAGCTCGAGGGCACTTGGACGCCCGAGTCGTTCATCCAGAAATCGATCGATTCCATCCGCGCGACCGTCGGCGACAGCAAGGTCATCTGCGGACTATCGGGCGGTGTCGACTCAACCGTGACCGCGGTGCTCATTCACAAAGCCATTGGCGACCAACTCCAGTGCGTGTTTGTCGACAACGGTCTGCTGCGCAAGGATGAATATCGCAAAGTGCTCGATATCTTTGACAAGGACCTCCACTTGCCCGTTAAAGGCGTGGATGCCTCCTCCCTGTTCCTCGACCGACTTGCGGGCGTCACTGACCCTGAGCAGAAGCGAAAGATCATCGGCAAGGCATTTATCGACGTCTTTGAGGACGAAATGCACACTGACGAACGTTATAGCTTCTTGGCCCAAGGTACACTGTACCCCGATGTCATTGAGAGCGTGTCGTTCAAAGGGCCGTCTGCCACCATCAAGTCGCACCATAACGTGGGTGGCCTTCCTGAAAAGATGAAACTGAAGCTCATCGAGCCGATGCGTGAACTGTTCAAGGACGAGGTTCGAAATGTGGGCCGTAGTCTTGGCATACCAGAGCATTTCATCAGCAGGCACCCGTTTCCGGGTCCGGGACTTGCCATCCGGGTCATGTCGGACATCACCCGCGAAAAGCTTGACATTCTCCGCGAAGCAGATCAGATTTTCATCGACGAGCTTCATAATCACAAGCTCTACGATCAGGTCTGGCAGGCATTCGTCGTGCTTCTTCCTGTGCAGAGCGTGGGCGTGATGGGCGACGAGAGGACTTACGAGCACGTTGTCGCCGTGCGCGCTGTGACCAGCCTCGACGGCATGACAGCCGACTGGGCGCACCTGCCGTACGAGTTTTTGGCTCTTGTGTCGAACCGAATCATTAACGAAGTTAGGGGCATCAACCGGGTGGTGTACGACATCAGCTCCAAACCTCCCGCAACCATCGAATGGGAGTGACCATAACGGATCAGTGGATCGATGAAATTGCGTGATACCGTTCTAATCGTGCTTGTCCTTCTCAGTTTCGCGCCGAAGCTGAGCGCCCAAGAAATGAGTCAGTCAGAACGTCTGCAGCAAGCCGTCGAACTATTGAAGCAGGACAGCCTTGACGGTTCATGGGAGCTGCTCACCGGGTTGGAGACATCCCAGGCCGTACTTTTGAAAACACGCATACTACTCAAAAGGGGTAACATCAACGAGGCCTATGAGCGCGTGCTGCCGATCATTGACGACCCCCTCCCTGCTTTGCGCGAAGAAGCCCGCTACACCCTCGCAGTCATTGAATTTTGGAGACGAAACTACGGGGATGTGCTCAGCATCAGCGCCGACCTAAAGACCCGTTCGCGCACCAGCACGATGCGCCGCGAGTCCGAGCGACTATATGACCAGACCCTGAGCTGGATCTCTCCCGTGCAGGCCAGCGAGATGCTTGCGCGCATCCGTGAGGAGGGCATCCGCAGGGATATCATCCATGCACAGGTACGCAAGGGCGAATGGGTCAATGCCGTCAACTTTTTCGAGGACCACAAACAGTGGATGCCATCCTCAGATTCGGCCTTGACGAACGAAATCACATTGGCCTTGAGCTCTGCCACCCGGCATGCGGCTTACAGCCGGACATTTGTCAACCGCCCGCCAACCGGTGTAATCTACTCCATTGGCGTAGTCATGCCCGAGTATGAGCAAAACCGGGACTTTCTGCCCATCAACCGAAATTTGTATGCGGGAATCCAGTCTGCCATCGACACCTTCAACGAGCAAAATGCCAACAGCAAGTTTCGGTTGTCGCTGTTCCGACTGAGGGAGGATCTTTCGAATCTAGACGAGGTGAACGCTTGGGCACAAGGCGAGCAGATCGATGCAGTGATCGGACCGCTTACATCAGGCCAGGTCCGTGCGGTCTCCGAGGAATTGCAGGATCTGCGCATCCCAATGTTTGCGCCCCTTGCTAACGACCCCTCCCTTTCTTCCGCCTCCGACCAGATATTCCTGGTGAATCCTGGCGTGGAACAGCGCGCAAAAGCCTTCGCCGAGTTCGCCTACCTGACGATGAGATACCGGTCGGTCGCATTGGTTTCAGACGGCTCCGATATTGCCCAGCTGGAACAAGCCGCCTTCAAGGATCGCTTCCTGGCACTCGGTGGAACCGTCGAATATGAATTCGACCCTTTGGTGCTACGAAATCCGGAACAGTTCGACCAACAGGCCATGGTTCTCACCAGCGACCCTTCTCTGGCAGACAGCCTTCAGGCCAGACCGGTGGATGCCCTAATGCTGTCGTTAGGCGCCGGTGAAAGTGAGCCGCTGTTCAACCTTGTGATCACGGCGCTGGATGCCGTCGGCAGCCGCGTGTCCATCTTGGGCACGCAAGATTTAAACATCATCCGGATACCGCCAAGGGTGAAGCGTGATTACAACGTGTTCACCTACAGTCCGTACGACGAAAACCCCATCGGCACACAAATCGTCGATTTTGACAAAAAATACAGGACCTTCACAAACCAGGCACCTGACTTGTACGGCTACCTGGGATTTGACATTGCAAGGTATATCACTCGCCTGTCCGAGAAGAGCCCCAATCCATCGATGTGGACAGAGTCGATTACGGAAGAACAATCCTATCGCGGGTTGGCCGTACCGATCGCTTTCGATGAAAACCGGGTGAATCGCAGGGTCTATTTCTACAAACTGACCGATCCCGACAAGATCCAGATCGGGAACTGACGCAAGGTCAACGCTGGCTGTTCAGGTAACGCCGCCATTCGCGAGCGGCCCTTTGGTGTTCTTCATAGGTCTTCGAAAACAGATGCCGTCCTTGGGGCGTGGCCACCATGTAGATGTAGTCGTGCCGTTCGGGGAACACGGCAGCCTCAATGGCCTTGAACGAAGGGTTGTTGATGGGGCCGGGCGGTAATCCCCTGATCTTATATGTGTTATAGGGGTGATCGACCGCATAGTCGGCATAGAAAAGCCTACGCTTGGCTCCCAAAGCATAACTGACCGTCGGATCGGCCTGCAGGGGCATTCCAATACGGATGCGGTTCCAATACAGCCCGCTGATGCGCGGCATTTCGTCGGAATAGATCGCCTCTCCCTGAATGATCGATGCCATCGTGAGCACCTGCGACATGTTTAGGTTGCGGGCTTCCATTTCGGCTAGCAGCTCGTCGGTCAATTTCTTCTCCATCTCATTTTTCAGACGCTGGATGAGTCCACGCGGCGAGGTGGTCCAATACAT
>CAYZWQ010000200.1:0-4674 GCA_964481355.1 uncultured Chitinophagales bacterium | reverse complement strand
GTTGGCAAGAGTTGGACGCTTCATGATCTCACCTTTCTCCGGACCACGACCGTCGATAGTCAGCTCATCGCGGAATCCTCCCGGATTATTGCTGAGCGATGCCGCACCTGAACGCCAGTACCAGGCTATGAGCTCCGAAACGGGGAACCCCTTCTCGCCATAATCGATCGAAGGCTGCAAAATGTCCGACATCGGGAGCCTTCCAAATTTTCCATGCAACTCGAACCATCCGTCAACCGCTCCTGGCACCGAGATTGGGAGCACTCCTCGCGGCGGTATTGTTGTGCGACCAAAGGCGTCAAGCTCCTTCTTAAGCTGGTCGTAGCTCAATCCAAGTGGTGAGCGTCCACTGGCATTCAAACCGTACAGCTTTTGATCCTTGGCCGACCACACGATTGCGAACAGGTCGCCGCCGATACCGCAACCCGTAGGCTCCATCAAGCCCAAGGCCGCGTTGGCAGCAATGGCGGCATCAATCGCATTTCCACCCTTCTTGAGGATGTCGATGGCAATTTGGGTCGCCAATGGCTGGCTTGTGGCGGCCATGCCATGCTGGCCGATGACTTCGGAGCGGGTGGCGTGCGCCATCCCAGTGATACGGTCGGGCTGTGCCATCAGGGTGGTGCTAAAAGTGGATACTATCAGTACGATCAGGGAGGCGAATCTAACAGGAAATGACGACATGGCTATACTTCCATTGTTCTTTGGTATCTGCAATATGAGCAAAATCTAAGGTTTATCAACCGAATTATCGATACATTTGACCGAGGCGACAACTGAGACTCGGCCTGGAGGATCCATAATCATTGTCCAGCAGTGAATTCCATCCAAAACTATTCACGCTACTAAAGCGGGGTGTGACGAAAGAGCAGGTGCTCAAAGACGTCATGTCGGGCACTATAGTCGGTATTGTTGCGCTGCCACTTGCCATCGCATTTGCCATAGCTTCCGGTGTATCGCCCGAGAAGGGTTTGGTGATGGCCGTCATTGCAGGGTTTATTATATCCACATTTGGCGGAAGCCGTGTGCAGATTGGTGGTCCAACGGGAGCGTTCATCGTGATCGTATACGCCATCGTCCAGGATCACGGTGTTGCCGGGCTTACCTTGGCGACCCTGATGGCAGGATTTATGATCATGGGAATGGGGTTTTTAAGGCTTGGCAACCTGCTCAAGTTCATACCCTACCCCCTCATCATTGGATTTACGAGCGGTATCGCGATCATCATCTTCAGTTCTCAAATCAACGACTTCTTGGGTTTGTCAATTCAAGACCTGCCCGCCAATTTCATCGAAAAGTGGAAGGTGATGATTGCGCATATTACAAACATCAATTACTTCGCGCTAGCCATCGCCTTGGGTACTGTGTTGATCATATCCCAGTTTCACAGGGTGACCCGCAAGTTGCCCGGATCGATCGTGGCCATCACGCTCTCTACGATCGTAGTCCAGTATTATGGTCTGCCGGTCGACACCATCGCCAGCAACTTTGGCGAAATTCCCAGCACCTTGCCCAAAATTCATCTGCCGGCAATTAGTTTTGAACTGATGCAGGAACTCATTCAGCCTGCATTTGCCATCGCTATACTCGGTAGCATTGAGTCCTTGTTGTCCGCCGTGGTTGCAGACGGTATGATCGGTGGTCGCCATCGTTCGAACATGGAGTTGGTGGCGCAAGGTGGAGCGAACATCTTCTCTGCGTTGTTCGGTGGCATACCCGCTACCGGTGCAATTGCACGAACGGCAACAAATGTCAAGAACGGGGGTCGTACACCGATTGCCGGAATAACGCACGCCGTGGTGCTTCTGGGTATCATGATGCTGATCGCACCATATGCTACGCTTATTCCCATGGCATGTCTGGCGGGTATTCTTATTGTGGTTGCATGGCATATGGGCGAATGGCCGCATTTCATCGCCATGTTCCGAAGCAACCGTAACGATGTCATAATTATGTTCACAACATTTTTATTGACAGTGGTTTTCGATCTCGTCGTCGCCATACAGGTTGGCGTTGTGCTGGCAGCGTTCATTTTTATGAACCGAATGAGCGACGCTTTGGCTATTCAGTCTACCGGGGCTCTCAGTGTTGATCCAGCACCTACATCAGATGCCATGTTCGAGGAAGAACTTGGCAACATCCCTGATGGTGTATTGCTCTACGAAATTAACGGACCCCTATTCTTTGGTGCATCACAGAAATTCCAGGAAACACTACTCGACCTCCACCAATTACCGAAGGTTTTGATTTTAAGGATGCGTTATGTGCCCTTTATCGATGCCACCGGCATCCATCGGCTTAAAGTGATCATCCAACAGTTGAAGGCAAAGGGTACCGAGATTGTTTTATCGGGAGTGTCGCACGATGTGAAGAGAGAGCTCTTCAGATCAGGGCTTTACAATATTATCGACAAACACAATATTCAGGACAGTATCAGTTCGGCTCTTCAAAGGTCGCGACAGATATTGTCTTAGTTCGTTGCAGCAAAAGGTGCAGTATTGAACGGCAACTGAATCACAAACCGTGCCCCACGATGATCGGCATCCACAGCCTGGATGGAGCCTCCGTGCTTGCTGACGATGTCGGATGATATGGCAAGACCTAGGCCGAGTCCGAACTGAGCACCCGTGTGCTTTGTGGTGTAGTTTGCCTGAAAGATGCGCAGTTTCATTTCGTCGGGAATCCCGGGACCGTTGTCTTCGAATTCGATGGATACACCCGACTCCATAGATTTTGTTCGGATTACCAACTTACCTGAACCTGACATGGCATCGGCTGCATTCACGATGATGTTGGTCCATACTTGGTTCAGCTCGGCCGAGTTGCAATAGATCTCGGGTATGTCGTCCAATTCAAGTTCGACATCGATGTCGTCGAGTCGTGCGCGAAGCAGAACGAGGGTGTCGCGTATGCCCTCTCTAATGTCGGTATACTCCCAGTTTCCGCGATCTTGTCGGCTGTAACTTTTCAGACTCCTTACCATCTTTGCAATCCTGTCGGATGCCGACCGAATGTTGCGGATATATGATCCGGCTTCGAACCACGCCAGATCATGTGCGATATGCTGCTCAACGGATTTTGCATCGTCTGAAAACTGCTCAAGATAGCTGTCGACCATTGCCATCGCTTCTGGCTGCAGCCTGCTCAGCGTACGAAGAACGGGACGGGGCAGCGACGGGTATTTGTCTTCCAATTCTCGAAGTGAGGCCCTCTCGTCGGAGGTATTCCTTGGCAAACGCCCTAGCCCAAAATTAAAGAGCGTAAATGCACGTTCTCGATTTTCGGCAGCTAATGCCGGTATCCCATCGCTCAATTGTTCAGACGCGCGCATTAACGCCGCGGCGGGATTGTTGATCTCGTGCGCCACACCGGCAACCAACTCCCCAAGTAGCGCCATTTTCTCTTGTGAGACGAGTCTGTTTTGAGCAGACTCGAGTTGCCTGAGTGCCTCTTTAAGATGGTTGCGCTCTAATTCCAGTTCATTATTGAGCTGCTCCATCTGCAAATGCAATGATATGATGTGGTCATACCGGTCGAGCATGTTACCCAGCATCAGGTTGTGCGACATGCGCGACATTTCGGTGCTGTGGGTACTGAAGCGGTCGAATTCGGAGCGCGTCATTCGAATCAGTCTGCATGTGCTGGCACACCGTGCCGAAGTGAGGGCCCTTTTGCGCGTTACAAAAGAAACCAAACCGACCAGAGACCCAGGACGAAGCTCAGCGACGCGTATCGACTCCCCAGATTCGGTTTTTTTCGTCAGCGTGACCGAACCCTCGAGCAAAATATGAACAAGGTCGTTGAGCTGACCCTCACCCACAATGGTCTCGCCCTCACTGAACGTCACCACGTTCGGTGTAAAGCCGTTCTTCTCCATGTAAGCCGTTACCAGGCCGGCCACCCTGGCAGGGTCTCGGAGCCACTGCCGGATAAACGCCAGGCTTACATCAGCCATGATTGAGGACTTAAGAATCGGTGAGGTTGCGACCGGTCTGCGCCGCATGCGGTTGCCCGTCGGTGCCCAGGACTCCCATAAAATCGACCAAGTTCTTCTCGGCATCAACCAGATATTCGGTCAATTCGCGACGGCAGACACTCAGCAGCTGATCTTTGGTCCAAGGCTTTGAGATATAGTAGTCAATGTCCGCCTCATTTATCGCGCGGATCGTGTCCTGATGGCCTGCCTGGCCCGTAATTAGGACCTTTTTGGAATCTACGGTCTCTGGATTTTGGGCCAATTCTATTAACAGCTCGACACCCTGGATTCCTGGGAGCACATGGTCGCACAAAATGAGGCCAACCTCGTTCCCCTCGTCATAGATAGTGCCGATCAAAGCCAGTGCTTCCTCGGCAGATGATGTGGCTTCGATTGGGAACATGGCTTCGAGGATCTCGACATCCTTTACGATGGCATCACGAACTTCATCTTCGTCCTCAATGCAAACAATATAAATCTTCGACATGGCTACGTGGATCATGAATGGTGTAATCGCTACTAAAATACGGTTAAACGAAGAATATATTAATCAGAACGCGGCATCATTTTGACATACAAGCAGGCATTCAAAGGTGCTGTTGCAGTATTGCGGTTTGTCAATGTTCACCATGATGCAGAACCGTATAATTGCTATTTTGGGTTCAAACTAATTAAATCTTTATGTCCATTAATCAGCT
>CAYZWQ010000199.1:0-4742 GCA_964481355.1 uncultured Chitinophagales bacterium | reverse complement strand
CACCTGTACGTTGGCGGAGGTTCGAGCAACAGTTGAATGTAGGTGTTAAAGTCATCAACGGTGCCCCTGCCAACGTCGTTACGGCCGTCCAGAATTCGATAGCGGCATGGAAAGCCGTTCCCGGTATCGATATGGGGACGTTAAATTATGCCGGCAACAATCCACCACAGGTTGGGTGTCCTGCGTTTGGAAACACGAATCTAAATGCCATTCCCGTCGGAGAATCCCATATTTACTTGGATGACCCGTGTGGAGAAATTACAGATCTTACAGCATGTAGCGGTACACTTGCTATTGCGGGCCCCGCATTTAATTTGGCAACGCACGACAGAAATGGAGAGAACTGGCTTGAGGCATTACTTGGCGTAATGGTTGTCAACAACGGAACGCCTGCATGTCTTAGTGCAGCTCAATACGAGCAGACCATCACCCACGAACTTGGCCACATCTTAGGTTTTGGCCACCATACGGGCGGTACCGCCAACATGAATGCGATGTGCTGCAGTCCGATCACGTCCCTTGACGAAACGTGTGCCGTCTATTCGTACGGAACGGGTGCTGTCAACCCGCTTCCAGTCATCACGTCGCTCAATCCGAACAATGCCAACCAGGGAACGAACAACCTACAGGTCCAGATTAATGGCACGAACTTCGTGACGGGTGGTACAATTGGCATTAGTGGCAGTGGCATCACGGTCAATGGAAATCCGTCATTTATTAATAGCACCCAGTTATCGGTCAATATCTCGATTGCCCCGGGTGCCACCGCAGGTGCGCGAAACGTAACCTATACGAATCCGGGTCCAGGTGGCGGGCAAAGCAATGCCGTGACCTTTACGGTGAATAGCCCGAACAATCCGGTGCCTACACTGAGTTCGGTATCGCCAAACACGGGTGCACAGGGTGCTGCGGTGAATGTGACACTGACAGGCACGAATTTTGTGGCAGGATCCACTGTACAAGTAAGTGGAACTGGTGTGACGGTCTCCAACGTGTCGGTAACCAATGCTACCACGATGACGGCGTTGTTCACCATCACAGGTGGTGCCACGCTTGGCGATCGTAACGTGACGGTGACCAACCCCGCTCCAGGCGGAGGCACTAGTGGACCGCAGGTCTTCACCGTGACAATGGCCCCGAACCCGGTTCCCGTACTGACCTCGCTCGTTCCAAGTTCTGCCGACAGGGGCACCTCCAATCTAAATGTGACCATCAATGGCAACAACCTGGATGTGGAAGGAGCATCGATAGGGTTTGGAGGCGATGGCATCACGATCAACAGCGCCCAAATTCTCAACAACACGACAGCAACGATGAACATATCGATTGCCTCGGACGCTCCTCTGGGTGGCAGAACGTTCACTTGGACGACGCCTGCACCCGGCGGAGGACAGAGCTCGCTCACGTTCACGGTCACCGAACCGGCCAATCCAGTGCCGGTCCTCACGTCTGTTGCACCCAATACGGGGCAGCAAGGGGCTGCTGTAAATGTGACCCTCACCGGCTCGAATTTCGTGGCGGGTTCAACCGTTCAGGTGAGCGGCACGGGGATCGCCGTGTCAAATGTGTCGGTCACGAATGCCACCACCATCACGGCGCTCCTTACCATTATGGGAGGCGCCGACCCTGGCGCGCGTAACGTGACAGTCACCAATCCAGCTCCCGGCGGCGGCACAAGCGCACCGCAGACTTTTACAGTCACAATGGCCCCGAATGCCGTTCCGGTGTTGACGACCGTCACTCCAAATAACGGAGTTCAGGGCTCTGCGGTCAATGTCTCCCTAATTGGCACCGGATTCATGGCAGGATCCACTGTGGCCGTGAGTGGCACGGGAGTGACAATCTCGAATGTGACGGTTGCCAGTACGACGCTGATTACTGCCCAGTTCACGATTTCGGGTGGAGCGGCAATTGGAGCTCGTAATGTCTCCGTCACAAATCCCGCTCCAGGCGGTGGAACAAGTGCGCCGCAGACCTTCACAGTTACCGAGATGTTTGTCAATAAGCAGCCCACCATGAACGCCATCGGCGACGTGAGCTTCCTGCACACGGCGGCGGAGCAGGTGGTGAACCTGACGGGTATATCGGCTGGTCCTGGCGAGAATCAGAGCTTGACCGTCACCGCGGTAGCGGCGAATCCCCAGCTTATACAGACGCTGTCCGTCCAGTATGTGAGTCCACAGGCCACCGGCACGCTGCGTTTCCAGAACGACAGAAGGATGGTGGGTACGACAACGATCACTGTCAAGGTGAAAGACAATGGCGGGACGGCAAACGGTGGCGTTGATTCGTTGATGCGTGTTTTCACCGTGAACGTGAACCTCGACACCGATCTGGAGACCGAAAATCCGGACCTGCCCACCGATTACGATCTGCTGCAAAATTATCCGAATCCGTTCAACCCGAGCACGATCATCCCGTTCCACCTCCCCGGCCGGGCGTTTGTCACTATCGGTGTTTACGACGTAACCGGCCGACTTCGCACGACGCTCCTCCATCAGGAAATGGGTGCGGGTCGCCACGAGCTGCCGTTGGATGCCTCCAGTTTTGGAAGCGGGTTGTACCTGGTACGTATGACATCGGAATACGGGATCAAATCGAGGATGATCATGCTTGTTAAATAGCGGTTAAAACATATCACTTTTGGGTTCTTATGCGTTGATAGATCAGAGGTTTTTTACTACCATTCGGTTGTAAGCCCTTTCTTCTGAAAGATTAACCATAACGAACCCCAGTGGATGGAGCATAGCTACAGCCGTCTTCCGATCCGAAATATTCTCCGTAGTCTGATCCTCCTGGCAATGCTGGCAAGCATTGCTATGTCTGGTCGTGCGTACGGATTCATGGAATGGGATCTGTATCAGGTCGGCAACAGCCGCCCTGTGCTCACGTCAATGTCGCCCGAGTCGGCATTGGCTGGAGACGTTGTGGAACTGACCCTGCTTGGCGCCAATTTTGAATCCGGCGTGAGCTCCTTCGCCATATCGGGAAGCGGCGTCAAGGTGATCAGGACGCTTGTGATCAGCCAGTTTCAGTTGAGGGTCACCATTTCGATCGACCCCAAAGCACCTCCGGGTATCCGCAACATCCGGGTGATCAACAACCCGCCAGCGGGAGGAAGCAGTGCAACCATGAACTTCAGGGTGAAGCCACCACCTCACCCTGAACCCCTTTTACTCAGAATGAGCCCGTCGTCTGCAAAGCAGGGCGACACCCTCATGACGGAGATGTCGGGGAGGGACTTCGTTCCCGGGCAGACCTTTGTTGTGGTGGAAGGCGATGGACTCAAGATGGATTCTGTGGTTGTGCTCGACGACAAACGGATATCCGTGAAGCTCATCGTTGATGAACTGGCAGCGCCGGGCAGGCGCAATCTCGCTGTTGTGACCCCTGGTCCTGGTGGAGGGGTGACCCAAGCTAGGGCGTTCATGGTGCAGACGGCTCCCTATCCGGTACCTGATGAACTCATGTATGATGGTGAATCACTGATCCGTGGCGGTCAGTATCAAGTAACGATTTCCGGCAAAGGATTGCGGGACGTATCGCGAATCATTTTACCTGGGGATCTCAGGGCCCAGCAGATAGAGCACTTTCCGCCTGACAGCATACGATTCGAGGTTGATGTGCCTGAAACATGGAGAAATGCGACGATCCCAGTCGTGATCAGCAATCCACGCCCCGGCGGCGGTATATCCGACACATTGCATGTTCCGGTTGTGAGACCGCGCAACAACCCACCCCGAGTGCGCAGGGTGCTTGCTTCGATGCTCATAGCAACGGGCGAGACGCGCAGCATCCCATTAACCGGTCCAGCGGCCATTTTCGAGGATGAGGATGCCGACACCCTCAACTATCAGTTAGCGGTGGATGAACCTTCAGTATATGCCGAAATCCGCGGCGACGAGCTCTACATCCGCGGCAACGTGGAGGGCAGGACCAATGTCACCCTCATTGCATCCGACGGGTTTGATGAGGCTATCATTCAGTTTCCGGTATCGGTGTTCGTCCCCATCCCCAACAAGGCGCCGACCCTGAGTGCCTTGAGGAACATCGAGCTGGCTCCATCGGTTACTGGTCAGGAGATTTTGCTATCGGGCATAACCGCTGGTTCAGGCGAGGACCAGAGATTGACCATCACGGCCACCTCGTCGAACACCAGGCTGATTCCAAACCCAGAGGTGGTGTATGCAAGCCCAAATCAGACCGGAAGGCTCATCATACGGCCCACCATCGGCGTTACCGGCACCGCTACCATCACCGTGCGTGTGCGTGACAATGGAGGCACCGAATACAACGGCGTAGACCAGATAACCCGGTCATTTACGGTCACCGTCCGGAATATGGAAATCTCCGAGTCGGACGACGACCAACCCGGAAGGTTCAGGCTGAACCAGAATTATCCGAATCCCTTCAACCCGACCACGACCATCGACTACACCATCGGTGAGGCATCGTTCGTTCGGTTGAGCGTATTTGATGTCACTGGTCGTCCCGTTGCCCGTCTCGTGGAGCGCGAGCAATCTGCCGGGACGTATTCGGTCACATTCACGGCCGACAAGATCCCAAGTGGCATGTACATCTACCGGCTTGAGGCCGGCAGTTATACAGAGACTCGGACCATGCTTTTAGTCAAGTAATCGGCCCGATCAGACGTCGAAGGATATGCCTTGCGCCAGTGGCAGGCTCGTTCCATAGTTGACCGTGTTGGTTTGGCGGCGCATGTAGGCCTTCCAGGAATCAGA
>CAYZWQ010000198.1:0-4752 GCA_964481355.1 uncultured Chitinophagales bacterium | reverse complement strand
TGGCACCCGATCTTGAGATCGTCACTCCCATCCGCGACGAGGGTCTTACAAGGGCATACACCACTGCTTTTTTGCGCGAACGGGGCTTCGACATCCCCCAAAAGACCACCGACTATTCCATCAACAGGGGAATATGGGGTACTACCGTAGGGGGCAAGGAGACCACCGTTTCCGACCAGGCCCTGCCACTCGAGGCGTGGCCCGAGCTGCCGGTGCCCCACGAGATGGACGACCGCCCCGAAGAGCTTACCATCACCTTCAAGGGCGGCTTGCCCACCCACCTGAATGGTGAGCACCTCGAGCCGCTGGAGCTGCTCAAGCGCGTTCGGGAGATCGGTATCCTGCACGGAATAGGGCGGGGCATGCACCTGGGCGACACCATCC
This sequence comes from uncultured Chitinophagales bacterium, assembly GCA_964481355.1. Lineage (GTDB taxonomy): Bacteria > Bacteroidota > Rhodothermia > Balneolales > CAYWCV01 > CAYWCV01. The sequence continues at coordinate 4,368 of CAYZWQ010000198.1, read as the reverse complement.
TAGGGTTCAAGGGCAGGGTAGGCTTCGAGGCGCCCGTCGCCACCATCATCTACGCGGCTCACCGCGAGCTCGAGAAGCTCACGCTCTCGAAATGGCAGCGCCATTTGAAGGATCACCTCGCCGACCAGTACGGACTGATGCTGCATGAGGGGCAATATTTCGACCCCGTGATGCGCGACATCGAGGCTTTTTTCACCAGCACCCAACAGGTCGTCGAGGGGGATGTGACGTTGTACCTTTACCGTGGTAACCTCTTGCCGATCAAGAGTTCGTCGCCCTTCTCGCTCATGAGCTCGACGGTGGCGCGATACGGCGAGGAAGCCGAGGGATGGACCGGCATCGAGGCCAGGGCCTACGCCAAACTGTACAGCATCGCTTCGAGGGTTACCTGGCGCGGAAATGAGGGTGAAAAATGAACACGGTAAACGTATCAATTGCGGGTGCTTCGGGGTATACGGGTCAGGAGCTGGTCCGCCTGTTGTTGAATCACCCATTGGCCCGTATACACCGTCTTTATGGCTCAAGCTCTGCCGGAGAATCGTATTCCGCACTCATTCCGGCGTTCACGGGCATTGTCGACCAACCGGTCGAATCGATCGACGACATCAAGAAGGACGATGCCGACGTGCTGTTCCTGTGCCTTCCGCACGGTGAATCGGCCGCCGTCGTCGCCAGCCTGCTCAAGGCCGGGAATAAGGTTGCGATCATCGATCTGGGATCAGACTTCCGGTTCAGGAACGTGGCTGACTACACGAAATACTATCAACGCGAGCATGCCGCCGCCGAATATCTCGACCGATTTGTGTATGGCCTGCCTGAGTTCAACCGCTCGAAGATACAGGATGCCCGATATGTCGCCAATCCGGGATGTTTCGCCACGGCGATCCAGCTCGGCATACTGCCATTGATTCAGGCCGGTTTTGCGGGCGACTTTCACGTCACCGCCGTGACCGGTTCCAGCGGATCGGGCAATAAGCCGAGTAACACGACGCACTTCTCGACGCGCTTCGGCAACATGAAGCCGTACAAAGTGCTCGAGCACCAGCACATGGGCGAAGTGTACCAGTCGGTGCGTCAGTTTACCAAGGTGGATCCGCTCATCGCCTTCACTCCCGTGTCAGGACCGTTTGTTCGGGGTATCTGGGCGAATATTTCGATCAGGAACAGCCATGGCCTTGATGCCGAGGAAGTGTTTGCTTCGACCTACTACAATGCGCCCTTTGTGCGCCTCGGCGACGGCATGCCCGAGCTCAAGGACGTGGTTGGATCGAATTTCGCCGATATCGGCTGGGCCAGCGACGGTCACTCGCTCGTGGTGAGCGTGGTGATCGACAACTTGGTGAAAGGCGCATCGGGTCAGGCCATCCACAACATGAACCTGATGTTCGACCTTCCCGAAACCACCGGACTCATGACGCCTGGGTATATCTTATGAGTGCTGCATCTGACGTGATGAGACGCGAAAACACCTATGAGGCGCTCACCTACGACCGCTATCCGGTCGTTTTTGCATACGGGGACGGTTACAAACTGTACGACACCGAGGGCAAGGAGTACATCGACCTATATGGTGGGCATTGTGTTTCCATATTGGGGCACACTCCCGAAAAGGTTCGCCAGGCCATGCACGACCAGGCCGGGAGGCTGTTTTTCTACTCCAATGTGGCATACAGCCCTGTGAGGGCAGATGGGGCGGAACGTCTGATAACGATGTCGCCCGAGGGATTCGACCGGGTCTTTTTCTGCAACTCGGGCACCGAGGCGAACGAAAACGCCATTAAGCTGGCCTGGAAGATGACTGGCAAGACCCGTTTGGTGGCAACGGTAGGCGGATGGCATGGCCGTACGCTGGCATCGCTGTCGATCACTGACGATCCCAAAATCACCGAACCCGTATCGTTCGCGCTTGCGCCTTGCGAGAGGGTCCCTTTCGGTGATGCCGCCGCCCTTGAGGCTTGCCTTCAGGCGCATGACGATGTCGCCGCCTTCGTGATTGAGCCCATCCAGAGCATAGCGGGGATGGTGAGCGCACCCGATGCCTACTACAGAGAGATCCGCGATATCTGCGACCGATACGGCGTCGTGCTTATCTTCGACGAAATACAGACCGGTGTCGGACGCACTGGCAAGTTTTCGGTTTCGGAATGGTACGGCATGAAACCGGATCTCATCACCATGGCGAAAAGCCTCGCCTGCGGAATGCCGATCGGAGCGGTCCTGATGCCCGAACGGGTGGCGTCCACCTTGAAGAACGGAGACCTTGGATCCACTTTCGCCGGTGGACCCGTAGTGGCAGCCGCGTGTAAAGCTACTCTGGAAACGATTGAAGAACAAGGGCTAATGCAGCATGCCATCGACATTTTCGAGACGCTGAAGAAATCATGCGAAGGCAGCGGGGTCGAGCTTTTGGGCCGAGGGGCGCTGGTAGGCCTCAAACTTCCGGTGCCTTACAAAGACGTCAAGACCGACCTCTTTTCGAGGGGATGGCTCACCGGGGGATCGTCAAAGCCCGACGTCATGCGACTGATGCCCCCTCTGATCACCCCACTGGAGGTGTTTGAACAGTTTGCCGACGATTTGAAATCCATCATTGCGGAGAAAAAATCATGATCCCACATTTTCGTGGCCTGTCTTATTTCGACCGTGACACGCTCACAGGAATCCTCGACCTTGCCGACAAACTCAAGGCGATGGATTACCGAGAGCAGGTTGCAACCGGAAAGGTGCTCATCAACCTATTCTTCAACGATTCGCTGCGCACGAGGACCTCGTTCGAGGTGGCTGCCAGGCATCTTGGAGCCTCGGCAGTGACCATCACACCCGGCAAGGGTACCTGGGATCTAGAGACGGACTACGGCGTGGTGATGGACGGTACAAAGCCGGAGCACGTGAAGGAGGCCATCCAGGTGTTGGCGCAGTATGGCGACGCCATCGGAGTGCGGGCTTTTCCGGAATTTCAGTTCTACGAGGAAGACAAGAACGAACGCCTGCTCACGTCGATTGCGGAGGTCTGCGACAAGCCGCTCATCAACTTGGAAAGCTCGTTCCAGCATCCATGTCAGGCCATGGCCGACTGGATGACCCTGCGCGAGCTGTTCGGCGACGACATCAAAAAGAAGACATTCGTCCTGACGTGGGCGCCACATCCGCGTGCGTTGCCTATGGCAGTCCCCAACTCCGCCCTCGAAATGGCGGTGCTGTCGGGCATGAACGTGAAGCTGGCATGTCCTGAGCCGATGTTGCTCGACAGCGACCTGATCGACAGGGTGAAGTCCAACCTGCTTCCGGGCCAACAGTTTGAGATATCGCACCATCAGGACCAGGCGCTCGACGGCGCCGATGTCGTCTACGCCAAGGCTTGGAGCGGCAAGCAGGTGTACACCAATCCGAACGGTGACATGGCGGTGCGGAAGTCGCACGCCGACTGGCAGGTCACATCCGAGAAAATGGCACGCACTAACCAGGCAAAGTTCATGCACTGTCTGCCCGTGCGCCGAAACGTGGTCGTCAGCGACGATGTGCTCGATTCGCCGAACGCGGTGCATATCCAAGAGGCCAAAAACCGTATGCATGCCCAAAAAGCCATCTTGATGTCGATATGGAACCTGTCGTTGTAAAAATCAGCGGAAATGTCGTCGACGACCTGGAGGCACTCAATGATGTGCTTGTATGGGCCAAGACCCAGACCGAGATGGGTGTTCCCGTCGTGCTGGTGCATGGAGGTGGACGGCAACTGAACGATTACTCGAACCGAATGGGTATCGAAACAGTGATGGTCGAGGGGAGGAGGGTGACCGACAGCGACACCCGCGACCTGGTGGTTGCCGTTTTGGGTGGATTGGTGAACAAGACCATCGTCTCGCATTGCCGCCGCATCGGATTGGAGGCCTGTGGAATTACCGGCATCGACGGCAACCTTACGACGAGCCATAAAAGGCCCCCGCTGCTCATTCAGAATGAGCCTGTCGATTTCGGCTATGTGGGCGAGATCGAAGCGGTCGATGCATCGCTTGTGCGGCATCTTATGGAAGCCGGCGTCACTCCCGTGATCGGGTGCCTGACATGGTCGCAAGACCATGGTGTGCTAAACATCAACGCCGACACGTTCAGCAACAAGGTCGCCTCTGCGTTGGGGGCATCGTGCATGTACGCCATTATGGATGTCGAGGCCGTATTGGATAAGAACAAACAGCCTCTTCAAAGCATAACGCACCACGATTTTCATCACGGAATCCAGGAGGGCTGGATTTCGGCCGGAATGGTTCCCAAACTCAGCAACGCCTTCAAGGCCATCGAGGCCGGTGTCGGAAAGGTTGTCCTCACCAATGCCAAGGGCTTGTTGGATGGTAAGGGGACGTTGGTGGAGTG
>CAYZWQ010000197.1:3677-4756 GCA_964481355.1 uncultured Chitinophagales bacterium | reverse complement strand
CCTCAGCAGGGTCCGCAATCTCGAAACGGCAGGATCACCAATGATCTTGGTGCCCTTTGCAAGTGTGACCGGCACCCCAAAGCTTTCTGACATGTGCTCCACAATTGGCCGGTAAAAATCGAAGTCAGTGGCAAGGACGACAAAATCGTCGTATGCCAAACCAACTGGACCGTCGGCAACCTGTGCCTTGATCACCTGGAACGCATTTGCCACCTCATCCCTCGAGTGAAGTGCGCTCATGACATCAACCCGAATTTCGGGAGGTGCGGCTTCATCGGCTTCATCGGGTTGGTCAACCTTGAGTCCGCTGGTGTATCCATTGCCTGAAGGACGATAGATGGACCAGCGTTTCCCTGATCCCGCCCCCTGAATAATCGCATCAAACGCCACAACCAAGTGCCTGTCGGGCTTGCCGATTTGGAACAGATGGATATGCGACTGGTCAATGGCGTGACTCGGTACCCAGCCTGCCCTCAAATACAGCATTGAGCGGTCCACCCAGCCCCTTTGGGCACACCACGTAGCAAAATGAGAGAACGTGTCCTTGAGCTCGCCAAAATTTCGAGGCAATGCTTCAGGGTCCACTCCATGCAGACAAATCCAGCTCAGGATGTCTTGAATCCGGTCGAGCTCCGAATCAGATAAGCCCGCGCCGTGATCTGCATTCCATTTGCCGAGGGCAAAGCGCCTCTCCCGCGGAGTGAGGAACAGTCTGTCGGCAGCCTGCTCGACACCGTGCTTGAGCCAGGTGGCAACTTGATGGCTCAAGACTTGGACCTTGGGCGTTAATCCTGAAAACTGTGCAGACATTGCGGATTGCAGCAGACGCTTGTCGTGCATGGTGCGCACCAACACCAAATGATCCTGCAGCCGTCCATGGCGAAGCTGCTCCAAGAGGAGGGGCAGCGGATCAGCAATAAATTTGTGTATAGTAAAAGGCATTGCTTTTTTTTCGAATATAAGTCCGCTGTGTGACAACTTCCGTCACTCGAAAATCCAATTTGCGTATTTTGCGAGACCCAACCTTGCTCTTGCTCTTGCTCTTGCTCTTGCTCTTGCTCTTGCTCTTGCTCTTGCTC
>CAYZWQ010000197.1:0-3577 GCA_964481355.1 uncultured Chitinophagales bacterium | reverse complement strand
CTCTTGCTCTTGCTCTTGCTCTTGCTCTTGCTCTTGCTCTTGCTCTTGCTCTTGCCCTTGCCCTTGCCCTTGCCCTTGCCCTTGCCCACCTATCCCCATGTTTTCCAACCAAACTGCCTCCCAAGCTCTCGAAGAAGTCGCCACGCTCATGCGCATCGCCGGTGAGAACGACTTCAAAGCCATCGCATTCGACAAAGCGGCCCGAACGATCGAAGGATTGGACGAATCACTGTCCATCATCATTGACGAGGGACGCATCATGTCGGTACCCGGTATCGGAAAATCGATCGCAGCAGACCTTGTCGCACTAAAAAACACCGGTAGAATGCCTGTATTGGAGAGCCTTCGGTCATCCACACCAAAGGGGCTCGTCAGGTGGCTCGACATCTCCGGGCTGGGACCAAAGAACATCGCCAAGATCCACAAGGCTTTGGGCATCACCACTGTGGAGCAGTTAAAAAAGGCCATACTCGACGGGTCTGTCGCCGCATTGCCGGGCATGGGTGAGAAGTCGGCCGCCAAAATCATGAAATCCATCAACTGGATGGAACAGTTCTCGGCACGATGCCGAATCGACGAGGCAGAGTCGATCGCCGAATCGATGCTGGCATCGATCGGCGGACTGCCCGGTGTGAAGCAACTTTCGGTAGCCGGGTCGCTCCGGCGCCAGCTCGAGACCATCGGCGACATCGACATTCTGGTGCAGGCCGACATGGCCGACGTGAGTTCACTGTTCGACGCCTTCACCCAAGCACCGGACGTGGAGGAAATTCTTGGACGGGGCGACACAAAATGCTCGGTGAGAGTGCGCCAAGGACGACAGGTCGATCTGCGGATTGTGGACGAAAAGTCATATCCCGCTGCCTTGATGTACTTCACCGGCAGCAAGGAGCACAATGTATTCGTGCGTGGCAGGGCTCGCGACCGAGGAATGGCCTTGAACGAATATGGCCTCTTCAATCTGACTGAATCGGGTGACACCGATTTTGACGCACCCGTGGAGGCAGCCTCCGAAGACGCCATCTACAAAGCACTTGGACTGAATTTCATCCCCCCCGAGCTTCGGGAGGACAACGTCAATCTGATTCGATTTGAGACATGGCAAGCAGCGGAAGTGCCCGTTTTCTCAGACCTGCAGGGGATACTCCATGCCCACAGCACCTGGAGCGACGGAAGTAACACCATCTCCGAAATGGCACAGGCCTGCATCGACAGAGGGTACCATTACCTGGGACTCACAGACCACTCACGTACAGCAGCATACGCCGGCGGGCTCAGTATCGATCGGGTCTTTGACCAATGGAGGGAAATTGATCGCCTCAACGATGCATATGCAAAAAACGGAATGAACTTCCGCATATTCAAAGGAATCGAATCAGACATTCTCAACGATGGATCACTCGATTATCCGGATGACGTCCTTTCTGGGTTCGATTTCGTGATAGCTAGTGTCCATGCGTCACTCGACCTGCCAGAGGACAAAATGACCGACCGTTTTCTGAGAGCCATCGAAAACCGCCACACACGTATTGTTGGTCACCCAACCGGAAGGCTCCTCCTGAAACGTGAAGGCAGCAAGGTAGACATGCCCCGCATTATCGAGGCTGCGGCTGCCAACAACACCGCCATCGAAATTAATTCAAGTCCCTGGAGGCTGGACCTTGACTGGAGGTGGGGAAGGAAGGCCGATTCCGTGTCGCTCTTGACGGCCATATGCCCGGATGCGCACAGCACGGACGGCATCGACGACGCGAAGTATGGCATCAGCATCGCCAGGAAATCCGGGTTTTCGCGTGACCGGGTCCTCAATACATGGGATGCTGACGCCTTACTTCGGTGGTTCTCATCAAAATGACCAGGTTAGTGGATCATTTGACGAGCGTCATTGTTCGCGAGATGACATTCTTCTGAGTCTGCATGCGGTACAGGTAGACACCGCTGCTTAGATTCTGTGCATTGAAGGCTACCTGATGTGTGCCGGCAGCTTTCATTTCATTCACCAGGGTTGCTACCAAACGGCCGTCCACTGAGTGCACCGTGATGGTGACATAGGTGGACTCGCCGAGTTCAAAACCTATGGTTGTTCCGGGATTGAAGGGGTTCGGGTAATTTTGAAGCAATCTGAACTCGCCCGGCTTAAGCGCGTCTTCATCGATCGATGTAGCAACGCCACGCATGAAGTGATGGGTTTCAGACCAGTTGCTGCTTACATAGGCAAACTCGGTGCGTACTCTCCAGTAGTAGTCTACCGATGCGACAACATTCGAAAGGTCGTATTCTGTTTTGTATGCGACTACCGTATTCACATCATGGCCGAATGTCGAATCTGTGCTTACTTGAACCGTGTATGCCAAGGCTCCGTCAACATTTCCCCATTTCAGTGTGGCATTGCTGCCGTAAACGATGGTATGGTTGGCTGGAGACACAATCTTTGGAGTTTCAACCTTGAGTGCCGATTGGTCAATCCAGCGTCCGAAACCCATGGATGGCGTGTTTCCTGCCATGTTAAAAACACCGGCCACGTATACGTTACCTTTGACATGGGCGACCGAAAGGGCCACTGTCTCACTGTCCACAGTGTAGCTCACGCCGTTTCCAACACTTTCCCATTGGCGCTCAACCAAGCTGTACGTTGCCAGGCGGTTCACATAGACTTGGTCACCATTGGGATTGGCTGCCATCTTGAACCATCCGCCAGCAAGAACTACGTCGTCGTCGACGTGTATGCTGCTCACCCAGTCGCTGACACCGTTTCCAAGGCTGCTCCATTCTTCACCATTCCATTTTGCGATGTATGAAGTGCCGGCCACATTCGACACCGAGGTGAAGGCACCGCCCGCGTAGAGGTTTTCACCATCGGTCGTCACAGTTAGCATCAGGTCGTTGGCGCCCGAGCCCAGCGATGTCCAATTGGAGCCGTCCCACGCGGCGATGTATTTCGTGCCTGCCACGCCCGATGCCTGCGTAAACAGACCTGCGACGACTAGCTTGCCTTTGAAAACGGTCATTGACGACACCCAGCCATCTACACCCTGTGCCAGGGGATGCCAGTTTTGTCCATCCCAGCGGGCCACGTAGGAGGCTCCGTTTTTGCCCGCGTTCGAGAACCAACCGGACACGTACAACTCGCCATTGAATTTTTCTACATCGGTTACAAGACCAGGAAGCCCGTCGCCTATCGATTCCCAGCTGCTGCCGTTCCACTTCACGAGATTTTGGGATGTGGGAAGCGCGCCAGCAACCGTGAATTGCCCGCCTACATAGACCTCACCCTCGATGAGGCTGATGCTTGTGACCGGTCCGTTCAGGCCGTGACCGATATTTTTCCAGTTCTCGCCGTCCCAATAGCCAATGTAGTTGGCGTCCGATACCGCGCCTGCCGTGGTGAATGAGCCACCCAAATAGATGTTGCCACGATCGTCGTGCTCGACGATGCTGCCCCACCCATTGATGGCGGCGGACTTTCCGTAGCCAAAGCGGTCGTCCCAACTGTTTACGGATTGACCCGAACCGATCGTTTGCGCCTGGTACGCTGTCATGTCGACGCCGAAGTCGCGGGCACTTCGGATGGCGAGAC
>CAYZWQ010000196.1:0-4794 GCA_964481355.1 uncultured Chitinophagales bacterium | reverse complement strand
GGACGCCCGGCCAGTGTTCATCGACTTCACCGGCTACACGTGCACGAATTGTCGTGCAATGGAATCCAATATCTTTCCGTTAACTTCGGTCAGGGACCGCTTCAACCGTTTCGAGCTGGTCAAACTCTACACCGACGATGGAGTCGACGGTCCCGAGAACCAAATCTTTCAATTCCAACTCACCGGTACCGTTGCACTTCCAACCTATGCCATCGTGGATCCCGAAACCGGCACACTGCTCGATATTCTCAGCGGTTACGTCGATGAAGCCGAGTTCACGAGCTTCATGGACAGAGGTTTGGCACGCTACGACCAACTGCGATAACAGCACCGGCGGCACACGCAGCAGTTCTGCACAAATTGAAGGCAAATGAGGGTGACCATCCTTGTTTGCCTTTTCCTTTTTGCCCTTCAAGGCAGCGTATATGCGCAGCGAAGCGTGGTAATGGAGAAGAACATCGTGGATGTCCGACTCGACTCCGCATATGTGCTCATTGGCAGGGTTGATGCCAACTCCATACGCGCATTTCGTGGCGACACACTGGTTGACCGTAGTCGATGGCGCTTTGAGGCAGACCGATCTGCCTGGTTGTTGCTCGACTCAGCATACGCCGGATCCATGATTATGATACGATATGAAACGATGCCATGGATCCCATACAGTGTGTTCAACGCGAAGTATTACCGCGAAGTGGGAGCCGATTCTGCTTCCGGTGCCTTGGCCAATCCAACTGTGCGCAACCTTTACTCGCGCAACGACATCTTTGGTTCAAGCTCCATTCAGCGTTCAGGGTCTTTGACACGGGGCATTACCTTCGGATCCAACCGGGATGCTTCGCTCGAGAGCGGATTACGCTTGGACCTTTCGGGCAATGTGACTGACGATGTCGAAATATTGGCCACGTTGACCGACCAAAGCACGCCCATTCAACCTGATGGCTCGACGCAAAATCTCAGGGAGTTCGATCAAGTTTTCATCCGGCTCAGAAGCAGCGTAGGGCAGCTGCAGCTCGGAGACGTCGATGTCACATTCGACGGAAGCAGATACGCAAGGGTCGGCAGGCGGCTGCAGGGTGCCGACATCATCGCCCGCACATCCATAGGCGACCAACGCGCGACGGCCTCGGTGGCACGCGGCGTGTTCCGAAGCCAGTCGATTGCGGGAATCGACGGTGTGCAGGGTCCTTACCGCCTAGCAGGGGCCTCCGGCGAAACATTCATCATTGTACTCGCAGGTACCGAGAACGTCTTCCTCGACGGACGCCGCCTCACTCGAGGCGAGGAAAATGACTATGTGATCGACTACGGCCTGGGTGAAATCACCTTCACCAACCGACATTTCATCAACTCAAAATCGCGGATCACGGTCGACTTTCAATATATAAGCCAACAGTACACCCGAAGCCTCATAGCCGCAGAAAGCCAAGCCCGAGACCTGCTGGGCGGCCGCCTCGACCTCAGGGCAACGGTGATACGCGAAGCCGACGGCGACAACCCGAATGCTCAATTGTTGCTCACCCCCTCCGAGATCGACGTACTGCGCAGAGCCGGAGATGACCCTGCAAAGGCAGTGGTGTCGGGCGTCGAACCTTTTCGAGACTCCGACGATGAGCAGAGAGTAAAATATGTGAGGCGCGACACGCTCATCGACGGTCAAAATGTGGTGTTCTATCAAGTTGACCAGCTCGGCCTTGATTCGGGCTATGCCGTACGGTTCAGCAGGACCGACGCGGGGCGTGGCTCTTACGTCAGGTCCGGGTCCACCCTGAACGGCACCATATATCGATGGGTCGGCAATGGTAAGGGCGACTACGACACCCTCCGAACGTTGACGGCTCCAATTGAAAAAATGGTTGCATCGTTGGATCTCGATTATCGCATGGGCGACAAACATCGCATCTACGGGGAGATCGCGGGCAGTCGCTTCGACCGAAACCGATTCTCCCCATTGTCCACGACGGGGCAAGAGGGGCTGGCATGGACGCTGGGTATGGCAGGCGGATCCTCAATCCAAGGCTCAAAAGGCATACGATACGAGCTGCAACACCATGCCCTCAGCAGCAATTTTGCATTTTTTGACCGACCACGCGACGTTGAGTTCGACCGTATTTGGAACGTCGCCGATAGTGAGCAGGTGAAGGAGAGCCGAAGTATGTTCACCGCTGGTTGGAGACCCTCGATTTCGACCGACATTAGTGCCACTGGCGGATTATTGCGCCGCGACCGTATCCAAAGCGACAGGATTCAGGCAACAATCCGCACCGAAGAACCCGGAATCATCAATCTGTATTACGACGGCTCATATGTGCATTCCCGCGACAGTTTGAACGCGTTGGCCGGTACGTGGCAACGCCATGTTGGCGACCTTGTAAAACCGGTCGTGCTTGGGTCGATGGTGGCCACGCCTGGGATTCGATTCGAACACGAGGACCGCGATCAGAGCGACATGTTGACCGGCGATCTTTCGCAAAACTCACTCAGGTTCACTGATGTACATCCCTCGATTTCGTTTAGAGATACCGCACAACGATGGACTTTTCGGTTGTCGGGAAGCTTCAGGAGGGATTATTTACCCATCGAAGGCGCCATGCGTGAGGAGAGTAACTCCCTGACCCGATCGGTGGGGTGGTCGTACGATGCAGGAAGGCGTTTTTCGACCGAACAGGAAATTGGACTCCGAGACGTCACCTACACCGAGGTGTTCAACATCGCGCAAGGGCGTGAAGACAACCGAAGTGCACAGGTCAGATCCGTCATTCGTTATGCATTGGGTGGACGATTTCTCGAAGGTCAATGGAACTATGATCTTAGGTCCGAACGCCGCGCAAAACTCCAGGAGCGGTATTTTGAAGTCGGACCCGAATTAGGCAGTTACATCTGGGATGACCTCAACGGCGACGGAATCCAAGACTTGGATGAATTCTTCCCGGAGAGGATACCCGGCGAGGGAACATTTGTGTTGCAGTTCGTACCCGGCGACGAGTTCATCCCGGTAACTTCGCTCGACACTGGCCTGAGGCATACCTTAAGGTTTGGGGAAATTGCTTCCATCGGCAGCAGGGTAAGCTGGCTCAAACGATTGGAATTCACATCGGGCCTTTCTGTGAGAGAAAGCAGCTCCGATCGTCTCAAAGACATATCCGCCGTTCGGTTGGGAACTTTTCAAGGGGATCTGACGCAACAGGGCAGGTTATCGACCATTCATGAAATCAGATTGCAGCAATCGGGGCACACGTTTGGGTTTCGGGTGATCCATGATTTCTCAAAATCGGCGAACCGCCTCGTGCAGGGTCTGGAAAGACAGGGGCGGAACACGTTGCGGGGCATTGGTCAGATTCGTATCAGCGACATATGGTCGACGGAATGGCAGCTGCAGTCGGGGTACCATCGAAACTCGAGTGAGGTGCTCGCATCGCGCGGGTTCGATATCCGCACGGAGGAGTTGCGTTCAACACTGTATGCAAACTTCTCGAGGCGTTTGCTGGGCTCAGCCACAGGGGCGTACATCCAGAGGACCGACCGGCTACCGGCTGATCCGGTTCGGCTGAGGGCTTGGCTGTTCGAAATCGACGGCACACTGTTCCACGGCAGGGGGGCTCGTTCCAGGTTGAGCATAGGGCGACGCGTAAACAATGTGTCTGGCGTTTCTACCTCATACGGGCTCTATGAGTTGACCGACGGAGGTGCACCGGGTGTTGTGTGGAGCGGGTCGATACAGAGCGACTACAGGGTCAGCGACTTCATCAGGGCCAGCTTGAACTACGACATGAGGAAGTTCCCTTCGAGACCCATTATTCAGACGATGAGGGTGGTGGTTTCTGCCGTGCTGTAATTGTTAAAAATTGCGTTTAACCTCACTATTATTGATTTTCTCTGCAATCGGATTCAAAAAAAAGATCGGATTACCTTACATTGTCGAAAGTGAACGGAGCCGTCGATAACGGCATAAACACAAAAATCTTAGTACTAAGGTTATTGCAGTTTTGACATTTAGACGAAAATGCTCTATAATTTCGCTGCTTAACACTCTTAGACTCAACTCAAACAACAATAGAATCAATTGGAGCATATTATGATGCAGTCCCTTCAAGTCTTTCTGTTTCAGGTCGGTGCAGAAGAGGGAATTTTCAACACCTTGGTACGTCAGTTCAACGAAGGTGGGAATTTCATGTGGCCCGTACTCATCGCCCTCATCCTTGGATTGGCGATCTTCCTTGAAAGACTGATCACGCTTAACCGCGCTGACATTAACACCCGTAAGTTCATCCTAGATGTAAAAGAAGCCCTCACTACTGGTGGTGTTGCAGCCGCAGAAGAACTCTGCTCCAAGACCCGTGGTCCGGTTGCATCGGTGTTCCAAGCTGGCCTCATGCGCGCCGACGAAGGCGTAGAAGCCGCTGAAAAGGCCATCACGGCGTACGGTTCGATTGAAATGAGCTTCCTCGAGCGTGGACTCGTATGGCTGTCGCTCTTCATCGCCCTGGCTCCGATGTTCGGCTTCCTTGGAACGGTTGTGGGTATGGTTGGCGCCTTCGACGCTATCGAAGCGGCTGGCGACATCTCACCATCGTTGGTTGCCGGCGGTATCAAAGTCGCCCTTTTGACCACCGTTGCTGGTCTGATCTCTGCCATCATCCTTCAGATCGGCTACAACTACTGTATTTCGAAGATTGACCGCCTTGTGGTCGACATGGAAGAGTCGTCAATCGTGCTGATCGACTCCATCGCTCAGATGCAAATGGCTGGCAAGAAGTAATTCTTGCGCTAGGTCGAAGTACCTGGCGAAGTCAACCA
>CAYZWQ010000195.1:0-4906 GCA_964481355.1 uncultured Chitinophagales bacterium | reverse complement strand
AAGTAGCCCTCATGATCATGCTCGCCATGATCGGAATCAGCATCCTGATGATTCTGATTTTCGGTGTCAAAAACCTGATCAACGGCAAGCATGAAGTGCAAAAAATCATCACCATGATTGTTCCGTTCGTGCTGTTCGGCATCACCTTCGCCGTCATGGGCGACGGCGCCGCGGCGGCCATGGCAACAATGATGATCATGATCGGACTGCTGGCCCTGTTCATCCTCGTTTCGGGCCTTCGTTCAACCTTCAATTTCTAATTACCCAAGGTAGAATTCATGCTACTGAAGAAAAGGGAAAGAGAAACAGCCGATATCCCGTCAGCATCGCTGGCCGATATTGCGTTCCTGTTGCTGATCTTCTTCCTGGTGACCACAACCATGGACGTTGATACAGGAATCGGGCTCGTTCTGCCACCAAAACCGGACGAAAACGTCAAGCCGCCACCGATCAAAGAGCGTAACCTGCTCAAGATTCTGGTCAACCAGCAGGGGTTGGTGCTCATCAACGACCGTCCTGCAGGTGTGGCCGAAGTAAGACAGAAAGTGATGGATTTCGTCGACAACGCAAATCGGACGCGCGACGAGAATATGTCGGAAGCTCCCGATAAGGCGGTTGTATCGCTCAAAACAGACCGTGCCACTCCTTACAGCCTCTACATCGCGATGTTGGACGAAGTGCGTGGGGCGTATAACGAGTTATGGGACGCAATCAGCATGAGACAATACGGCGTGCGTTATGCCATGCTCGACAACGACCGCAAAGCCGAAATCAGGAAGATCTACCCTCAGAACATCTCCGAGGCCGAACCTGACGAAGGCACTGGCACTCCGTAACCGTCAAGGAATCCATTATGTCAAAATTCAAAAAAAAGCAGGCAAAAACGAAGCAGGAGGTACCAACGGCGGCTCTCCCCGACATTATCTTCATGCTTCTCATCTTCTTCATGGTGACCACAGTCCTCCGTGAAGTGACACTGCAGATTCGCGTGACGCTCACGAAGGCAGAAAACATCGAAAAGATTGAGGAAAAGCGTCTGGTGTCCTACATCTATATGGGACCAGAAAAGCTCTCCAACAATACCTTCGGTGCCACTAAAGTGCAGATCGACGATGTGTTGATGGAAGATTTGCGGAATATCCGCACCATCATGTACGAGAAACTGCTCGAACAGCCAAAGCTGATCGTATCGCTGCGAGTCGACCAAGACTCCGAAATGGGACTTGTAACCGACGTGAAGCAGGAACTTCGTGAGGCAGGTACGTTGCGTATCAATTACTCCACGAAGCGCAAGATCTGAAACCTCGTTTGAATCGTACTCGAAAGGCATTTGCAGTCTCTCTGCAAATGCCTTTTCTTTTTAGCCTAATCCAATGAAGTTCACACCCATATCCGAAATCGGTCGCCAGCAGCTGATCAACCGCATCCGTAAATCTGTTGTTTCCACCAACGAGCATTTAAAAATTGGAATTGGTGACGACGCTGCTGTGTATGCCGCAGATCCTTCCAGCGATCAGTTGCTTACCACGGAGACGCTTATCGAAGGGGTGGATTTCGACCTGAGTTTCCATCCTCTTGTCCACTTAGGGTTCAAACTTGTCACTGTCGGCGTGAGCGACATCGTCGCAATGGGAGGGAAACCTGATTACATCACCATATCGATGAGTCTTACAACCAAGTGCAGCGTCGAAATGGTGGAAGCGATTATCGAGGGGGTCAACAAGGCCTGTGAGTATTACGGCTGCACGCTTGTCGGCGGCGACCTCCGGTCATCGGTCCACGCCATCGTGCTCGGTGTCACCGCAGTCGGTTCCGTCACCAGGGGGCGCAGCGTGTCGCGCAGGACCGCCAAAGCAGGCGATGCCATCTGTGTGTCCGGCCAACTGGGATCGGCATTGGCTGGACTCAAGATCCTACTGCGCGAGAAGAAGTTCTGGCAGGATCACCCCAATGTGTCTGAACCATCCCTAGATGCTTGGGCCGATGTAATCGCAAAGCAACTTTTACCCAAGGCAAGGACCGATCTGGTTGAACTGATGACCCAAAATGGGATACGTCCCAACGCCATGGGCGATATCAGCAAAGGACTTCTGAACGAAATTGTCGACATTTGTGAGCAAAGCAAGTCGGGCGCCTATGTGTATGAAGCGGCGATTCCCATATCTGACGCAGCGAAGGATGCGGCGGACGAAATGAACGAAGTCGCAGTGTCGTATGCACTCCAGGGTGGGGACGATTACGAGCTTGTCTTCACACTTCCCGAAGATCAGGCCGAGAAGGCTTTCGAGGTCTTGAAAGACATCACCATTATTGGCATGATTCGTCCAGAGTCGGAAGGAATTCAAATTCAGAAGTTCTCGGGCGAGGTTTGGGAGATCGACACAAATCAGCCTCGCTGAGCCGTCTAAAACTTTCACGGCATAATTTCGTATTTTACGGAATTGGATGCTATGCGATCATTTTCCTGAACGAATGCAGGTATCTGCAATGTTTTAGCAATTCAAGAGTATACAGGGTATTACCCACAATTTTATAATTCATGGCTGCAGAGAACAAAGGTAGACCTACTCCAGAGGCGCCATCGGGCAAACCTTCAAGGTTCCCAATATGGTTTTACGTAATCATCATTGCCGTACTTTTTGGGATTCAGTTTCTGACGGCCACCGAGGAGGGGAACAGGGTTGATTACAGCCAGTTTCTGACCTATGTAAAAGAAGGCCTGGTTGAAAAGGTCAACATTCGCAACGGCATCTACATCGAGGGTACCTATAAACCCGAGGCTGTAGACAAGGGTATTGCCAAGCCCCGCACGGAACAGCGGCAAAGCCTGTGGCAGTCGAACGCGCCCGACGCCCACCTACGGTTCACAACCACGATGATCCAGAACGACGATATCCGTCCGATCTTGGATGAACACAATGTTCAATACCAGGCCACAGTCGACGACAATTGGTTTGGCGGGATGCTGTTTTGGTTGCTCCCGCTTGGTTTGGCAGTCGCCTTCTGGGTATTCATATTTCGTAGGATGAACCCGGGCCAACAGGTCTTGAACATCGGCAAGAACAAGGCAATGTTGTACGACCGTCAGTCGGAGGCCAAAATCACCTTTAAGGACGTCGCAGGTTTGGAAGAGGCCAAAGAGGAAGTCGCCGAAGTGGTTGAATTCCTGCGCTATCCACAGAAGTTCACTCGCCTCGGGGGCGCAATTCCAAAGGGAGTACTTTTGGTTGGCCCTCCAGGAACCGGTAAGACTTTGATGGCGAAAGCGACAGCCGGCGAGGCTGACGTGCCCTTTTTCAGCCTCAGTGGCTCCGACTTCGTTGAAATGTTCGTCGGTGTCGGCGCCGCCCGTGTGCGCGACCTCTTCAAGCAGGCAAAAGAAAAGGCGCCATGCATCATATTCATCGACGAGATTGACGCCATTGGCCGCCAACGTGGCAAAGGGAACATGATGGGATCGAACGACGAGCGCGAGAACACCCTCAATCAGCTTCTGTCCGAGATGGACGGCTTCAACACCGACAAGGGCGTCATCATCATGGCTGCCACCAACCGTCCGGACATCCTGGACTCCGCCTTGCTGCGTCCGGGGCGTTTCGACCGCCAGATTCTGATCGACAAGCCCGACATGAACGGAAGAATGCAGATTCTTGAGGTGCACGTCAAGAAGCTGAAGTTGAACACGGACGTCTCCGTAAAGATACTCGCATCTCAGACGCCTGGCTTTGCCGGTGCCGAGCTCAAAAACATGTGCAACGAAGCAGCTCTTCTTGCTGCTCGCCGCGATAAGGAATCCGTCGAAATGGTCGACTTCCAGGACGCCATAGAACGAGTGATTGCCGGTCTCGAGAAAAAGAACAAGCTGATTTCCCCCCGTGAGCGCGAAATCGTGGCCTACCACGAATCGGGCCACGCCATTGTGGGCTGGTTCCTCGAGCATACCGATCCGGTCATGAAGGTTAGCATTGTGCCAAGAGGATTTGCAGCGCTCGGCTACACGCTGCAAACTCCACTCGAAGATCGGTTTCTAATGACCCGAGAGGAGCTCACCGACAAAATTTGCGCCTTGCTCGGTGGACGCGCAGCTGAGGAAATCATCTTCGGAAAGGTATCGACGGGTGCTCAGAATGATCTCGAGCGGATAACCAACATGGCGTTTGCTATGGTTGCGGTTTATGGCATGAGCGAAGAACTGGGCAACATATCCTTCCTCGATTCTGCAAATCCCGACAACAGCTTTGGTTTCAATAAAAAGTTCTCCGATGAAACGGCAAAGAAGATAGATGAAGCCGTCAGAAACATCATCGACGAGTCATACCAGCGCACAAAAGACCTCCTTCTCAAGCACAAAGGCAAGTTGGAGGAAATGGCACAGGCACTGCTTAAAAAGGAAATTCTAAGCGGCGATGATCTGCTTCGAATGCTCGGTGACCGTCCTTACGGTAACTATCCGACCAAACACGCCGATCTGCAGCCGTTGGAGAAGCATCCCCTCATCAACGGTTCCGACGAACCCGCATCTGAAGTAAAAACAGTGGTCGAGAATGCTGAGATTGAATCTGCCGAGGATGTCGAACCTGAAAAGGCTGCAACGCCAAGTTCGGAATCGTAAATCGTTAACATTACGGATAACCCCAAAAAGCCCGCCACTAGCGGGCTTTTTTTGTATGTTCATGCCGTGTAACGAACTAGCCATCATCTTTTAAATCTGATTCAAGCTCCGATAACAGTGAGTTAACAATCGGATAACGAAAGCATCACGGAGGGGTAACGAAGGCATTACATAGGAGGGATAGTTTAGGGTTGTCCTTACGGCATAGTGTGAGCCGTTGGGTTTATATCAGTGAAGCCTGCTTGATCAATCATCTATCTCTCCTATCATGTACACTCGAATAGCCAGTTTCAT
>CAYZWQ010000194.1:0-4923 GCA_964481355.1 uncultured Chitinophagales bacterium | reverse complement strand
AGTGTGATCAACGTGCCCGACACGGTAGGCTATGCGGTGCCATGGGAATACGGTGCCATGATCAAGTACTTGCATGAACGCGTCAGTGGCATGGACAAAGCCATCCTCAGCGTGCATTGCCACAACGACCTCGGACTGGCCGTCGCCAATTCGCTGGCAGGGGTGCTCAACGGTGCCGTCCAAATCGAGTGCACCATCAACGGCATCGGCGAACGGGCAGGCAACGCGTCACTTGAAGAGATCGTGATGGCGCTTCGTACACGCCATATGCAATTCGGCAGAGAAACGAAGATCGACAGTGGACAGATCTATCCGACAAGCCGGATGCTGGCCGAAATCACCGGAAATGACGTGCAGCGCAACAAGGCGATCGTGGGTGTGAACGCCTTCGCCCATGAGGCAGGAATTCACCAAGACGGCGTGATCAAGAACCCCCTCACCTACGAAATCATGACACCCGAGTCAGTGGGTGTTCCCGTGAACCAGCTCGTCATAGGCAAACACAGCGGACGCCGGGCACTCTGCAAAAAGGCGTCCGACCTCGGGTTTGACTGCTCCGGCGAAGCCCTCAACACACTCTATGAAGCCGTCACTGCCATGGCAGACAGAAAAAAGATTGTTCACGATTCCGATATTACGGCACTGTGCAACGAACTGAAAGTACCACGTTTCGACTCCTATAACACCTATAAAAGCGCCTGAAACCCATGCAAAAACCGATGACGCTTACAGAAAAAATATTGGCCCAGCATGCCGGCCGCGCGTACGTTCGTCCAGGAGAGAACATCTGGGTGGATGTCGACATCCTACTGACCCACGATGTGTGCGGGCCACCTACATTCGGCATCTTCAAGCGGGAGTTTGGCGAGCATGCACAAGTGTGGGACCGCAACAAACTGGTGATCATCCCCGACCACTACATCTTCACGGCCGACTCCTACGCCAACCGAAACGTCGAACTGCTGCGTGAGTTCGTGGCAGAGCACAACATCCCCAACTACTACGACGTGGGGACCGAGCGCTACAAGGGAGTCTGCCACATGGCGATGCCCGAGGAGGGATTCACCCTGCCGGGAACCGTCATCTTCGGAACCGACTCCCACACCTGCATGGCAGGCGCTTTCGGCCTGTTCTCGACTGGTATCGGAAATACCGACGCCGCCTTCATCCTGGGCACCGGCAAGCTTTGGGTGAAAGTGCCCGAGACCATGAAATTCGTCTTCGAGGGGGAGATTCCCTCATATGTGCAGCCCAAAGATTTGATCCTGCAGATCATAGGCGACATTGGGGTCGACGGCGCCAATTATCGTGCTATGGAATTTGCCGGCGACGGCGTGATGCGCATGGACATGGAGGGACGCATGACTCTCACCAACATGGTGATCGAGGCCGGCGGCAAGAACGGCGTGATCGAGCCCGACCAAACCACTTTCGACTACGTGGCAGAGCGTACCTCGGCCGAATACACCCCACAATACAACGACCCAGGCTGCGAGTACCACAGTGTGCGAGTGTACAAATCGAAGGACCTCGTCCCCATGGTGGCCAAGCCTCACTCACCCGACAACAAGGCAACCGTTCGTGAGGTGCAGGGCACGAAAATCACCCGTGCCTACATCGGCTCGTGCACCGGAGGCAAACTCAGCGATTTCGAGGCTGCTGCGCGCCTCATCCAAGGCCAGGAACTTAAAGTCGACACCTTCGTGGTGCCCGCCACCACCGAAATCAGCCAGCGCATGAAGGTCGACACCATCAACGGGCAGACCATCTGGGACATCTTCGAGCAAGCCGGCGCCAAGATGGGGCTCCCCTCCTGCGCAGCCTGTCTCGGAGGACCCGCCGACACCTTCGGTCGCCTCCAAAGCGACGAGGTGTGCGTGAGCACCACCAACCGGAACTTCCCTGGACGCATGGGTTCGAAGCAATCGCAGGTGTATCTGGCCTCACCTTACACTGTAGCTGCTTCGGCGCTTACAGGTCAACTCACCGATCCACGTGAATTTTTGAGCTGAACGACATGAGCAACATCATTCGCGGAAAAGCCTTCGTGCTGGGCGAGAACATCGACACCGACCAGATCATCCCGGCCGCACACCTCATCTACAGCCTCACCAACCCGGAGGAACGCAAGCTTTACGGCAAACACTGCCTTAGCAGCGTTCCCATGGAGCAGTCCGGCCTTCCCCACGGCAACATCCCCTTCATAAACGAGGGAGAATACACCAGCGAGTTCACCGTGATTGTCGCAGGAAAAAACTTCGGATGCGGCTCCTCGCGCGAGCATGCCCCCTTCGCCTTACGTGAGGCGGGGATCCAAGCCGTGGTGGCGCCCTCCTATGCCAGGATATTCTACCGCAATGCGGTGGATGGGGGATTTGTGAAGCCCGTCGAGAGCTTCGAAGACCTGAGCACGACCATTAAAACAGGCGATCAGGTCGAACTCGACCTGAGCATGAACTTGATCCGCATCCTTCCCGACGGATCCTCCTATCTCACACGCGACATGGGCGACGCCGCCGAAATCGTGAATGCTGGCGGCATCTTCGAGTACGCCCGAAAAACAGGGATGATCTCCCGATGAAGGATAGCTACCGCATCGTCACGCTTCCGGGCGATGGAATCGGCCCTGAAATTGTCGCCGAAGCTTGCAAGGTCTTGTCGGCTGTTGCCAAGTTGGACGGGTTCGAGCTCCAATTCGAGGAGCACCTGATCGGAGGTACCGCCATCGACCACGCAGGCACCCCCTTGCCCGTATCAACCGTCGATGCCTGCATGATAGCGGACGCCGTACTTCTAGGCGCAGTTGGTGGCCCGAAATGGGACTCAAATCCAGCGGAGCTACGTCCCGAAAAAGGCCTGCTCGGCATTCGAAAGGCGCTCTCCTTGTACATAAATCTGCGACCTGTCAAGCTGCACCCGGCACTTCTCGACGCCTCTTCCCTCAAGCCGGAGTATGTCGAAGGCACCGACCTGCTCGTGGTCAGAGAGCTGACCGGTGGCATCTACTTTGGCCAACCGCGATACACCGAATCGGTCGATGGCACCACACGGGCCGTCGACACCATGGTGTACGATGAGCACGAAATACGCCGCATCGCCATCGCCGGATTCGAGGCGGCGCGCAAACGTCGCGGCAAACTCACTTCGGTCGACAAAGCCAACGTGCTCGACACTTCCAGGCTATGGCGTAAAGTGGTTACTGAGGTATCGGCAGATTTTCCCGACGTGACGCTCGAGCACATGCTTGTCGATAACTGCGCCATGCAGCTCATCCGAAATCCACGGCAGTTCGACGTCATCGTAACCGAGAACATGTTCGGCGACATCCTGAGCGACGAGGCCAGCATGCTCGGGGGATCCATCGGCATGCTCGCCAGCGCCAGCCTGGGAGAGGGTGCCGGTCTGTACGAGCCTGCGCACGGATCGGCCCCCGACATCGCCGGTCAGGGTGTAGCCAACCCGCTTGCGACCATGGCATCCGCCGCAATGATGCTGCGCTATTCCCTTGGCCGGCCAGTTTCAGCCGACCGCATCGAAGATGCAATTTCCAAGGTCTTGGAAAATGGCTACCGTTGTGCCGATATACAACAGGAGGGCTCAACCGTCTTGGGAACATCTGATATGGGAGATATGGTGATTCAGCATTTACAGTACTGAGACTGGTTCCACAGGTGTTGCATGGGTGTGATGTAAGAATTTGATTTGATGGTTTTTAGATTAACCTACAGTGTACACTGAGTTTTCGTTATTTAATTACACTCCTCTTCTCAATCCTCTCTTCAATCCTCCTCTCAGTCCTCAGTCACCAATCCTCAATCCTCCAATGAAGCTTTTTCTAGCTCTTGTCGTTGGCATCATCTTCGGTTCGATCGTCAATATGGGCTTCATCATGTTGAGCGCTGTGGTCGTGCCACCACCAAACGGCATAGACACAACCAACATGGACGGCCTGCTTGAAGCGATGCCACTGATGCAACCGAAACACTTCGTGATGCCATTTCTCGGCCACGCAATCGGGACGTTGGTAGGCGCTTGGCTCGCGGCTCAAATCGCCCCATCCAACAAATTGTCCCTATCTATGGCTATCGGAGCATGGTTCCTCATAGGTGGGGTTTACATGATATATCTGGTGCCCACACCTGTGTGGTTCGTCATCGTTGACCTCGCGCTCGCATACATCCCCATGGCTTACATGGGATATGCTCTTGCCAAGCGTCACAAACAGAATGCAACATCCGATTGATTTGGCGGATTGCCGAAGACACGGTACATTTTGGCATAAGCATCCAAATAAAATTTTTACTCCATGACGAACCTCAGAACCCTAGCTTTTGTAATGTCGCTGGCATTAGCAGCAACCGCCTGCCAACAACAAGCATCGCACGAAGCACACGACCACGACTCGACCTCGCATGAGGAAATGATGCCCATGATGGGAACAGATCCTAATGTGGCATTTCCCGACTCCATTGAGGGAAGTCCGCGTACCGCAGCAATGGCCAACATCGGATCAGCCCATGTGCATATAGACTACTCGACACCGGCGGTGCGAGGACGCGTGATCTGGGGCGGTTTGGTACCATACGACGCCGTTTGGGTAACCGGTGCCCACGACGCCACCTCCATCAACTTCCCGACGGATGTGACCATCGATGGTAATACCGTGCCCGCCGGCAAATACGCCTTTTTCACTATCCCCGGCGAAACGGAATGGACCTTGATCCTGAACAAAAACTGGGAGCAGCACCTCACGCGCAATTACAGCGAGGTTGACGATGTTCTGCGGTGGACGGTCACACCCGAAACCGTCGAATTCACCAACCGCCTGACCTACAACTTGACCCCAACCGGCGAAAATAATTGCCGCATCACAATGCACTGGGAGAATATGATGATCGGGTTTGATGTAACGGTGAACTGACT
>CAYZWQ010000193.1:0-4935 GCA_964481355.1 uncultured Chitinophagales bacterium | reverse complement strand
TGTCGGGATGCAGGTATCCCACGATATCGGCCGGTTTTATCCCCAACGAGTCCAAGAAATCGGCATTCGTGAGGGCCTCCTGAAATTCCTCTTCGGTGAAGCGGAACAACTCGGGGATTTCGACGACCAGTTCCTCCTTGAAATGACCTGGAATGATGGTCACCTGACCCGCATCCTGCTGCCCTCGGGCCAATTTCGACAGGAAGTTGCGATAACCCGACTCTGCCGGGATACGGTAGCGACCGACTCGCACGGTGCGATACCCAAAGATGTCGGATGCCCAAGCAAGCTCCGTCGCATTGAATTGGAAACCCAAACTGTCCAGAAAACCACCCAACTGATCGATGTCGAAGGGATCTTGTACAAAGATGACGGTGTCGTTGCCTGTCGGAACCGAAATGGCCACCGGTGCGTTAAGACGCCACGTCCGTGATGTCCACGTTGCCAAAAACGCCCCTCCTAAAACAAGGAGCAGCATGAACATGAATCCGATTTTTTTGAGCGGAGATGATCGTGCCGAGACTTCGGTCATTGCGTAACGATTTTGGATCGGTGTGTCACGTTATTCCCATGCATGAAATTCCGTATCTTTGACCCTGAATATAAGATCATTTATGGCATTATCATCCATCTCGGCCAAACTTGAACAGGGATTCAAGCCGGTAGCAGATGCCATCCGCACCCCAGGCGCCAACATTCGCGCCGAAAAGGTGATCGGATCGGCAATCTCGTTCCTTTTGTCTGCCATCGACGACAAAAAGAGCCTTACACTGGTGGTTGCGCAAAGCCTGGAGGAGGCCCAGTACATCAAGGCAGACCTCGAAGCGCTCGGATTTGAAAAGCTGCTCCACCTCCCGCCGTCGAACGCAAAACCCTACGACAACGAGCAGGTCCGAGATTTGCACGCCGCGGTCCGAAGAACAGAAATCATGGAACTGCTGGCCGCAGGTGAGGTTCGATGGCTCGTGGCCAGCCCCGAGGCGCTTTATGAGCAATTGCCAGATCCGGGCAAGGTGGCTTCGACTTCACTCGCAATTGTCCGCAATTCTCAACTCAGCCAAGAGCAGGCGATGGATTTCCTCGCCGGTGCCGGATATAGCCAAGTCAGCTTCGTGGAGAATCTAGGCGAGTATGCCAAACGAGGCGGCATCATCGACGTGTTCCCCTACAACACGGACTACCCCGTGCGCATCGAGTTCTTCGGCGACGAGGTCGACTCCATCCGCGAGTTCGACTCCGGCACGCAGCGGTCGGTGAGCTTCCTCGACCAGATCCGCCTGGTTCCAGCCGTGGTCTTCAAGCGCGAAATGTACGCACCCATCACCCAGTATCTGCCGGAAGATGCCCGAATTGTGCTGGTTCAGCCCGAGGGGATCATCGCTGAGTTCCATAAACTGTACCAGCAGGCTGAATCTGCGTATGCTTCCGGTCAGCATGCCGACACTCCTGCCGACCGTTACGTCTCGCCCGTGATGCTGAAGGAATCACTCCAGAAATTTCGGGTGCTGGAGGTGAACGGAACAACCGACCGAGTTGCTGATCGGGTAACGTTCGATGTGGGATGCTCCCCACAGCCCGATTTCAACGGGTCCATCAAGCTGCTGCGACAGCAGATTGAGCAAAATACTGCCGCGGGCATGGAGACGGTAATCCTCTGCGACAATGAAGGTCAACGCGACCGTTTCGAGGAGCTGCTCGGCGAGCCATCCAAGAGCCTGAACTACCGCCTGATGCTCGACAGGCTCTGGAGGGGATTTGTAGCCTCGGGTCAGCAGCTGGCCGTGTACACCGACCACCAGATCTTCAACCGGTATTATCGTCCGCAGGCCCGCAAGGTACGCCGGGGCGGCATCAGCCAGAAAGAGCTGCGCGACCTGCACATCGGCGACTACGTGGTGCACGTCGATTTCGGGATCGGTCGCTTCGAGGGATTCAAGACCATCAAGGTGCGCGACATCCCACAGGAGTCGGTCGTGCTGCGCTATGCCGAAGACTCGCTCATGTACGTGAACGTGAGCAGCCTGCACAAGCTGCAGAAATATTCAGGCAAGGAAGGCGGGGAACCTCAGGTCACCAAGCTCGGTACGGGCGAATGGGCGCGCAAAAAGGCGAAGACCAAGAGCCGGCTCAAGGACATCGCCCGCGAGCTCATCCTCCTGTATGCCAAGCGGAAGGCTCAACAGGCGTATGCCTTTGCACCCGACCATCCGTGGCAGACCGAAATGGAAGCCTCCTTCATGTACGAGGAGACCCCCGACCAGATGGGTGCCATCGAGGCGGTGAAGGAAGACATGGAGAAGCCGACCCCGATGGACCGCCTGGTCTGCGGCGATGTGGGTTTCGGCAAGACCGAGGTAGCCGTGAGGGCCGCCTTCAAGGCCGTAATGAACCAGAAGCAGGTGGCCGTGCTCGTTCCCACCACCATTTTGGCTGACCAGCACGCCAAGACCTTCCGCAGCAGGATGCAGGATTTCCCCGTCCGCGTTGAGGTGCTCTCCCGGTTCCGCACCACCGCCGAAATCACCGAAGTGCTCAAGCAGCTCAAGCAGGGCAAGGTCGACATCATCATCGGTACGCACCGTCTGGTGTCGAAAGACGTAGTGTTCAAAGACTTGGGTCTCTTGGTCATCGACGAAGAGCAGCGTTTCGGGGTCGCCACCAAGGAGAAGCTCAAGGAGTGGCGCTACAGCGTGGATGTGCTCACCCTCACCGCGACCCCCATCCCACGCACCTTGCAACTGTCGCTCATGGGCGCACGCGACCTGAGTGTGATCACCACACCGCCGCCTAACCGTCAGCCCGTTTATACTGAAATCCACAGTTTCGACCCTTACATGATCCGCGATGCCATCCTCAAGGAGACATCGCGCGGCGGACAGGTGTTCTTCATCCACAACCGCGTGCAGAACATCGAGGAGGTGGCCGCGATGGTGCGCGAATTCGTGCCCGACATCCGCGTGCGCTATGCCCATGGACAGATGACCGGCGCCGAGCTCGAGAAGATCATCACCGACTTCTATGACCACCGTTTCGATGTGCTCATATCGACGAACATCGTGGAAAACGGCATCGACATCTCGAACGCCAACACCATTATCATCAACCGAGCCGATCGGTTCGGGCTGTCGGAGCTGCACCAGCTGCGTGGACGCGTGGGCCGATCGAACCGCAAGGCCTTCTGCTACCTGATCACCCCTCCCCTGCAGGACCTGACAGCAGATGCTCGTCGCAGGCTGCAGTCTTTGGTTGAGTACTCCGACCTGGGCTCCGGCTTCCACATCGCCATGCGCGACCTCGACATCCGGGGTGCCGGCGACATCTTGGGGGCCGAGCAGAGCGGGTTCATCAACGAAATCGGCATCGAGCTGTACACGAAAATCCTCAACGAGGCTGTTCAGGAGCTTAAGGAGACCGAGTTCAAAGATCTTTTCAAGGATCTTCCCGTACAGGTGGCTCTCCCCGACACCCAGGTCGAAATGGATCTCCCGGCGCAGCTCCCGAAGCGCTACGTCGCCGACGACGTCGAGCGCCTCAACCTCTACCGCAAGATCGCCGGCGCCGAGGAGGTGTCCGAGCTCGACAGCGTGCAGGATGAGCTTGTCGACCGGTTCGGTGCCATGCCCGACGATGCCGTCAACCTCCTGTTGGCCGCCACGGTCCGTATTCTTGCGGCCCGTCAGCAGTTCCTGAAGGTGACGGTGCGCTCTGGACGCATGTGGCTTCAGTGCCCGAACGCCAACACCGAGTCCGACTATTACAAGGGTGGCCACTTCCAGCGGTTGATGGACACGCTCGAAACCGTCGCCAAAGGTGCGTTCTCGCTCGCCCAAAAGGAGCAGGCCGTGCGTATCGTGGTGAACGACATCGACGGACTCGACGGCGCCATCGCTTTCCTCCAGAAGCTCAGCAAATCGGAGGTCCATGCCGAAACGATCGCTTGACGAAGCAGCCGACCGAATAAACGGCGGCGGTGTGGTGGCCTTCCCCACCGAAACCGTGTACGGTCTCGGCGCGCGGATCGACCACATACCCGCGCTCGACCGGATTTTCGAGCTCAAGGGGCGTCCGGGCGACAACCCGCTCATCGTGCACATCAGCAACATCGATATGCTGCGTACGCTCACCCCATGGCATGACCATCCGATGGTCAAAGCTCTTGCCGACGCATTTTGGCCGGGTCCGCTGGCCCTTGTGGTGCCGCGCCACCCCATCGTGCCCGACCGGGTCACAGCAGGGCTCGACACCGTGGCCATCCGCATGCCGAACCATCCGATGGCGCTTCAGCTCATGGAGAAGACGGGTCCGCTGGCAGCCCCGAGCGCGAACCGGTCTGGGCGTCCGAGTCCGACCCGCGCCGGTCACGTGATCGAAGATTTTGGGGATGAACTGGATGTGCTCGACGGTGGACCCTGCACGGTCGGGCTCGAATCGACGGTGCTTGATCTGACGTCCGACCAAGCGGCGGTGCTACGTCCAGGAGGGATATCTTCAAAACAGATTGAGGATGTGCTAGGAGAAGCTGTCACATCCGACCGGGACGATGGTGTCGTGCGGAGTCCGGGCACCCGGTACCGCCACTATGCGCCAAAGACGCCAGTCCAGCTGGTATCAGACGACGGGCCGCTGCACAAGCCGGCAAACGCACTGGTCATAGCGCCTGATGTGTCCCCCGATCGATCGGTGGATGGTTTTTATGGGTATGGCGGTGATTACGGGCTGTTGGCGTCTGAGTTATATGATCGGTTTCGTCAGGCCGACTTGGAGGGGCGTTCCGTAATCATGATCTCACCACCGCGAGACCGCAGCCACCCGATGTATGCGGCCTTGGATAACAGAATCAGGAAAGCGTCGGATGGCTGATGGTTAGTAGTTACAAGGTCCTTCACCGACACCTCACTTCGTTCGCGTATCTGCGAAGAACCTTGAATTACTGTT
>CAYZWQ010000192.1:0-4952 GCA_964481355.1 uncultured Chitinophagales bacterium | reverse complement strand
ACCAGAAGGCCGCGCGGAAGTATCGAGCCCGAATTAGTGGTCCCCTGCTCGACCTGATCGACTTGCACATCGAGGTCAACAAGTTAACCTTCGATGAACTTTCAGCCCGGAATTCTGCCGAGCCGTCATCCATGATCCGCGATCGGGTCGTTCGCGCCCGCCAGATTCAGGAGCGGAGATTTCTGGGTATGCCCGGAATCTACTCGAACGCGCAGATGCACACCCGGCTTGTTCGACGCATTTGCAGACTCGACGACAGTGGATCAACCCTTCTGAAAACGGCCATGCAGAAAATGGGGCTCTCTGCCAGAGCCTACGACCGCATCTTGAAGGTAGGCCGGTCGATCGCTGACCTGGACCAATCTGACAACATCATGCCGATGCACATTTCTGAGGCTATCCAATATCGCTCACTCGACCGAGACGGCTGGTGAACTTCCACAGGATGGCAATGGTCAGTCCTGGGTAGAAAGGCTCCATGCCAAGGAAGGCATACCCGCCGGGGGTGTCGGGGTACATCGTTCCCAACACCAGCCATGTCAATGATATGCCCGAACAGACAACCATATAGGCGAATATTTGCTTCGTTGGGATCTTGAAGACAGGCACATAAATGCCGAGGACCGGGAACAGCAGCCCTGGGATGATCACGGTACCGATCACATACCAAAGGTCGACCACGCTCGGGTAGATCATGATGAGAACGATCCCGATCATGGCCGCAATCACGATGCTGATTCGGGTCATAGATATGCTGCCAGAAGTCGGAAAAAATCTCAGGAGGAAATCGCGGCCCAACGTCTGACCAGATATGAACATGTAGCTGTCCATCGTCGACATGATGGTCGCCAGCATGGCCACGAAGAACAACCCCTTCATACCAGTCGGAAGAATCGCGTTCGCAAGGTAAGGATACACCATCGCCGCCTGGTCGATCTCTCCTAAAATCTGCAGTCCGTACAAAGCAGTGAAGAGTGTGAAAAAATCGAAAATGATCCAGCATAAAACCGACAGCACAATTCCCTTTCGCGCGATGACAGGCGTCTTAGCCGCTGCTGCCCGTTGATGGAAGCTGGGGTCCACAAAGGTCCACAGCGCAATAAAGAACCAAACCAACAGATATTGGGTCGTGTTGCCGCCGGTAGGGTCGCGGTGTCCCTCAGGGATAGATTGCCACAAGGTGACCGGGTCGCCATAGTGCGCCCACCCAAACACGAGCAGCGCCAAAAATCCGCCAAACATGAGGGTGACCTGAAGCATGTCGGTACGCACTACGGCGTCGAAGCCCCCGAAGCTCACATACGCGACAGAGAAAAACGAAACGATGACTGCATACAACAGAAAGTGACTGTCGCTGCCCGTCATGTACTGAAAGATCAGCCCGAGCATCAGAATGTAAGGGGCCGGACTCACAAGCATGAAAATGAACAGCGAAGCAAGGTTACCGGCTCGCTCGCCGTACGATTCCCGAATGGCCTCCACAAGGGTTAATGACGTGTGCTCGCGTATCCGGCCGGCAACAAGCCAGGCGAAAAGGAGCGAGAATATGTAAAATGGAAGCCCCAGGACAACCACTTGAACCAGGCCCGACGAATACCCAAACTCACCGACACCCAAAATTCCGCCATAAAACGTGGACACCAAAGTCGCCACAAACGCCGGAAGCGTCATGCTTCGCCCCGACAGCAAAAACCCCTCCTCATTTTCGTGCGCGGGATTTTTTTTGACCGCAAGCACGATGAGGAGCACAAAATAGGCTCCCACAACCATCCAGTCCAGCAATGCGAAGTTCAGAGCCATTCTTCCTGAGACAGGTTACGATTGATGATCAGCAACAGGCTCCCGCTCTCATATCGAATGGAAACCGGAGTATCGACGACCTCGTTTGAGCTACCATCTCGGATGCCATTTTCGAGCGACTCCTTGAACAGCGGATACTTAAGCCCATGTGTGACAATGCCATCAACTTTTCCACTCAGCGGAAACAACGATATGCCGGTGCCGATTGGCAACGACAAATCGGTATTTCTGTCGGCCATTCGAATACTGCAAAGGTTATCCTCGAAGTGTATCCTCTCAAATTTTGAATGGAATTGGGCTAGGACCGACAAATTTTTCAGGGTTTGGTCAAGTCGGAGACCCGTGGCACCCATCACAATTACCTGTTGGTAACCTGACACATGTACAAAGTTCAGGGCTTTTTCCAGGTCGTTCGTTTCTTGGTCAGGATCCATTACCACCTTCATGCCGCTGGGATACGGGCCATTGCTGCTGTCTAAATCGCCGATGAGCACGTCCGGTTTTAAGTCCGCATTCAGCAGAGGTACGATGCCTCCGTCGGCCGCGACGACCAGCGACGCTTTTTTGGCGCGAGCGACCAGTTGCGTAGACCCAGGCGGCTCCCCGTTGCATACTACCAAGGCATATGACATAAACGAAACATTATTACCCACTTTCGTTGTAACTTCGGAAGATAGGCTAATTCCATCGAAGCGCATTGATTAAAACAGGCAAACAACCACAAAACCGGTCGGTCTTACAGGGGAATGATCATCCGGAGGCCGGTCAAGAAGGTCTTCAAGGTGGCGGAGACCGGCCAGTTTGGGATTCCATAAAGCGCATTTTCAGCTATGCTATGCCCTATCGATACCGCTTGGCAGCGGCAATAGTTGCATCTATGCTGGGATCGTTGCTCTGGCTTGCCGTACCGCTGGGAATCCGAGAACTGCTCGACGCCGTCTTCGATCAGGGGGATTCAGATTTGCTCAACTGGCTCACCCTAGCCCTGTCCACACTCGTCGTAGTCCAGGCATCAATCGGTTTTGCGGGTTCCTACATACTCGATTGGGTTGGAGAGCGCATCGTTACCGACCTCAGGATTCAACTCTACAACCACCTTCATACGCTTGGTCTGAGGTTTTACTCCAGCCAGCGCCTTGGCGAGATCACCTCCCGGTTAACCAACGACGTGAACTCGCTCCGATCTGCCGCCACGGGCACCTTGGCCGAAGCCATCACTCAGACCATCAGTCTTGTCGGATCGGTCTCGCTCATGGTGGTTCTCAATTGGCGTTTGAGTCTCATCATCTTTGCCACAGTGCCGATTATCAGCATTGCGACGCGCTACTTTGGCGGAAAGATCCGCCAACTTTCCCGGGATGTTCAAGATCGTCTTGCCGACACGACTGCCGTTGCCGAAGAGACCCTTGGGGCTATCCGTGTCGTGAAATCGTTTGCCCGAGAAAGCTTCGAGACAGGTCGTTACAAGGACGCATCTGAGGAGCTCTTCATCACGGCACGCCGGCGTGCCATACTGAGCAATGTGTTTTGGAGCAGTTTCGGTCTGATGTTCATGTTCACCATGATCGTCATCTTCTGGTTTGGCGGCAAGGAGGTGCTTGCCGCGAGGCTGACAGCCGGCGATTTGGTGGCGTTCATTTTCTATGCGTTCAACATTTCGCGATCGGTTGGCG
Organism: uncultured Chitinophagales bacterium; assembly: GCA_964481355.1. Taxonomy (GTDB): domain Bacteria; phylum Bacteroidota; class Rhodothermia; order Balneolales; family CAYWCV01; genus CAYWCV01. The sequence goes on along the minus strand of CAYZWQ010000192.1, from coordinate 1,479 downwards.
GTATGTCGCGTATCTACACCACCTTCAGCAGTGCCATAGGTGCATCCGACCGCATCTTCGACCTCATCGACAACCGTCCAGAAATTGAGGACGCGCACGATGCGATCGAAATGCCCGCGATATTGGGACGCGTTCGCTTTCATGGGGTCAGTTTTTCCTACGGTGACCAAAACGTTCTACGAGATATCTCGTTTGATGCCGCTCCGGGGACGGTGACGGCCATCGTTGGTCCGAGTGGCGCGGGCAAGACGACGCTCCTCAACCTCATTCCCAGGTTTTATGACGTAGACTCCGGTTCGATCACCATCGACGACGTCGACATCCGCACCGTTCGCCAAGCAAGCCTCCGAAGTCAGATTGCCGTCGTTCCGCAGGATGTGCATCTGTTCGGCGTATCCATCATGGAAAATATTCGCTATGGCCGCCTTGATGCCAGCGATGAGGAGGTCATACAGGCGGCTAAGGCTGCCCAGGCACACGGATTTGTAATGGAGTCGGCCGATGGCTATCATTCTCTTGTCGGCGAGCGAGGGGTAAAGCTGAGCGGGGGCCAACGGCAGCGCATCGCGATTGCACGGGCGATTCTCAAAGATCCGGCAATCCTGCTCCTCGACGAGGCCACATCAAGTCTGGACTCCGAATCGGAGGCCGCCGTCCAGCTTGCACTCGACAACCTAATGCAGAATCGGACATCCTTTGTCATTGCTCACAGGTTGTCGACGGTCCGTAATGCCCATAACATCATCGTGATCGAGGGAGGCAGAATCGTCGAGTCTGGCACACACCAAGAATTGATCTCCGTCGACGGACTCTATCGCCGCTTGTACGATCTGCAATTTCTGGATGCCAATTAGCCTTATCTTTCGGGTATGTCAATATCCCTCATACCAAAACTTCTCTCCCACAAACGGCTGGCCGTCTTTTCACACATACGCCCCGATGGCGACGCCATCGGCTCCCAAATCGGCATGGTGCTTTGGCTGAGACAGCACGGCGTCGACGCCGTTGCCTACAACCAAGACCAGCCGCCTCCCTCCATCGCTTGGCTCACCGAATTGCTCGAAATCCAAAAACCCATCGAGGATGATTTGGACGGCTTCGACGGTTTTATCTACCTCGACGGCAACCGGCCTGACCGATTTGGCGCAGTAGCCGAAAAGGCTGCCAATTCGGGAAAGCCGATCTACTTGGTTGACCATCACCCCGACCCGCTGCAGATCTTCACGGACCAGCATTGGGACGTGAAAGCATCGTCCACAGCCGAACTGGTTTATCGCATTTACAAAGCCACAAGTTTGGACCATATCTCGCGCGAGGCTGCCATCGCACTGTATACTGGTATGGTGACCGACACAGGATCCTTCAGGTTCGACAGCGTATCGCCGGCAACCCATATGGCAGCGGCGGATTTGCTGCAACTTGGGGGATTCAAACCTAATGTCGTTCACGAGCGGCTGTACGATCAGCGCACCAGCAACC
>CAYZWQ010000191.1:0-4979 GCA_964481355.1 uncultured Chitinophagales bacterium | reverse complement strand
GCCTCCACGGCCGAGGGGCTTTCTTCGTTCACCGACACCCCCATCGAACGCGCAATCGATAAACGTAAATCAAACTAAGGGCAACATCAGTCCCGTGGAGTGCTCAAACGCGTGTCCAAAACGGATAGACTGTCAGCCAAGCGACCCAAGCGTGCAGCATGGCTTGATGGATCCGACTCATACCAAGTGTGGCTGCGGTAGAAGGTTTCCGGGCTCACCCCATTTACTTTGAAGATGCTGTCGGCCAGACGACTCGTGAGCAGGCTGTCGCTCGTAGCCATTTTATACTCAGACAGCATCCTCAACTCAATCAAAAGTTTCTCGTATTGATGCTCCGGCAGTACATCGGGTTGCTCCACAGGAGTGCAACCCAACGTAACTAAAGCTATTGCAAGTACTACAGCAATACGCATCATCTCAGCGCGGGCTTGTGGGTCGCATTACCAACTCATCAACCAATGCTCTTTGTGGCAAATTGAGCAGAAAATGAACCGATTCGGCGATGTCTTTCGGCTGCAACATGTTTTCGTGGATTGCAATGCCCTTGTCCGTGAAGAATGGCGTGGCAACCGAACCCGGAAATATGCAGCTCACACGAATTCCATGTGGTCTTAATTCTTTCATGATTGCCTCACTGAAACCACGCAGGCCAAATTTTGTCGCATTGTACCCGCTCAGATTGGGATTTCCAATCAAACCCGCGACTGAAGCAATGTTGATAATGTAACCGTTCAGATTGTGCCTCTTCATGTTTGCGGTGGCCAAACGGGTCATATAGAAGACACCGGACAGGTTTACTCCGACCATGGTATCCCAATCGGCAACCTTTTGTTCGTCAACTGCTCCAAAAATGGCCAGTCCTGCGTTATTGACCAACACATCGACTGGTTTGTCGAAGGCGCCAAACCAACGATCCACCGCATCCGAATCGGATACATCCAAGGTCACTGGCACGAATGAGTTTCCCAACTGTGTCGCAGCTTGCGCTAATTTTGATTCGGTCCTTCCCATCCCATAAACCGTGTAGCCCATAGCGATGAGCTGCTCGCTGACGGCATAGCCGATACCGGTTCCTGCGCCTGTGACGATTGCGTTTTTTCCTTGATGGTTCATTTTCATAAATTGGTTCAATTATACGTGGAAGATACAACATGAGGGTTTACACAGTACAACAAATATGATGCGCACTCTGTTCGTCGATGCAGGTAATAGCCGAGTTAAATGTGCCGTGAAGACGGACGATGGTTGGGATATGGTGGCTGTCGGCGATTATTCGAATCCAAGTGCCTGGCATCGGGTTCTGCACGATTATACGACTGTCGGCAGAGTCATCGCAACATCGGTTTCCGACATCTTCGACCGTTGGATTGAGTCCAGCGACCTTGGATCGGTCGATAATTTCACGATGTTGCGCACGTCCCACATCCCAGCGTCCAGGATGGATTACGAAACGCCTCACACGTTGGGAGCCGACCGTTGGCTTGCATGTGCCGGCGCATGGCTGCTCAGCCGTCAGGCTGTTGTCGTCTGTACCGCTGGCACGGCGCTTACCATCGACCTCATGGATCAACACGGCGTGTTTCGGGGTGGGGTTATCATGCCCGGGATAGACGCCATAGAGGCTGCGGCACATCAAACCGCCAACAGGTTGCCCATTGGAGATGTGATGAATCCCGTGACAATCCCCGCCAGGTCAACCGACGACTCAGTCGATGCCGGTGCGCGTTACATGCTTCAATCGGCGCTTCACAGTATTATCGAACAGTATGAACATTCGTTCGGAATGTTGCGCGTGTGGGTTGCCGGGGGGCGGGCCGACACCCTTACCGAGCTCATTGGCAGGGATGTTCGCACCGACAGTTATCTGATATTCAGGGGCATGGACGAAATTGCCCGACTCATAGAGCCAGACGTCCCTTGATCAGTGCGTCAACCATTTCGAGGGCGATCACGTTTTCGCCACCATGGGGGATGATGACATCCGAGTAACGTTTGCTGGGCTCTACGAACTCGAAATGCATCGGTCGCACAAAGTGCTCATATTGATGTAGGATGTTCTCGAGGCTGCGTCCGCGTTGCACGATATCGCGTTTAATGCGTCGCAATAAGCGGACGTCATGGTCGGTGTCCACAAACAGGCGGATGTCCATCATGGCTCTGAGATCCCGTTCGTAGAAGATCAGGATCCCGTCGATGAGGATCACACGGCGGGGGGTGACCTTCAGTGAGGCGTCAGAACGCACATGGTTTGCGAAATCGTACTGAGGCACTTCAACGCTGTAGCCGTCCATCAACGCCTGTACGTGGCGTATCATCAGTTCGGTTTCGAGTGCGGCGGGATGGTCGAAATTTTGATTGGACCGTTCCTCGAAAGGCATGTGCGACAGGTCGCGATAGTAGGAATCATGCTGCAACAGCAGAATATCGTCCTCACCGATGCGCTCTATGATTCGGCGCACGACGGTGGTCTTGCCTGAACCGCTTCCTCCGGCCACACCGATCACTAGTGGCTTGTTACTGTTCTTCGTTGCTGACACGCTGCACAGGGATTTTGGCTGGACCAGGGTCTGCAAACATGTTCAGGCTCTTCTCATATTGTTCGCGGTAGCGCTTCACTGCAAAGTACATGGCCTCGGCAAGCTCAGTTTGCGCTTTGTCGGTGATCAGATACGCCTCCTCGTTCTTGTTCGATATGAACCCCAATTCGACGAGCACCGCCGGCATGGATGCATGGTACAGAACCCAGAACGGTGCCTGCTTCACACCTCTGGATGGACGTTTGGCATGGCCGATGAATTCGTCAATGATGTAGGATGCGATCTTCTCGCTGCTGGCCATGTTGCCGGCGTTGGCTAGCTCGTATGCAAGCAGCTGCTCGGGGCTCATCTGGACCAGATCGGGGGTTTTTTCCTCCAAGGTCACCACACTGTTTTCTCTGAGCATCACTTCGAGTGCATCGTCTGTTTTCGAAGTACCCATGAAGAACACCTCGGCGCCGAAGGCCGCCCGGTTTCGAGCTGCATTACCATGTATCGAAATGAAGAGGTCACCTTGAGCCCGGTTTGCGATGCGTCCACGTTCGGCAAGCGATATGAAACGGTCGTCGGACCGGGTGTACACAACTTTTACATCGGGCATGTTCTTTTCGATGAGCGCCCCTAGTTTCAGGGCGGTCTTTAACGCGAGTTCTTTTTCCTTGCTTTTTGTGAAGCCTAAGGCACCAGAGTCGTGGCCACCATGACCCGCATCGATTACAACCACATCAAACTTCACGTTTCCGCGGACCCGATTGTAGGTCGCGTCGGACGTGAGTAATGCGGCTGCCTCCTCTTCGCTCAGCTCGCGGGTTCTCCCGTTGCCTTGTGGTTGTGTGCTCGTGTTTTTTTGTGCTCGGTCGGAGTCTGCCGCCAATGCCGGGGCAGCAGCGACGGGAGGCGGTTCCACCCATCCGAAGCCCTTTTCGCGACGGGCGAAATCGAGGGCCTGCTCCTCAGATGCCCGGGTGAGGGCGATCAGAATATCCCGTTTGTTGGAATCTTTGTAAATTTTTGACGTGTAGTACTCACCGGGCTCCAATTCCAAAACCAGACCGCCGCCACCTTTCACATCCACCTTTTTGATTGAAACGATAGGTGATGCGACAAGGTCAGTATTAAGCTTTGCAAGCGAAAGTTTAGGGTCGGTGAGCTTGAGCTCCAGAGAACTGGCGTAAGGTTGTGCCAACTCGAACCCTTTGGGCGCCTTGTTCATATGGAGACGGATGACGTATCCGACATCACCCCCGCGCTTGGCGACGGAAATCTTGTTGACCGTCTGCGCGCTGACATGAACCGAAGATAGCGGTGCCAAGGCAAGGATGAACAATGCCCCGAGGTAGAACGCTATGAGGTGAGATAACCTAGGCAATTGAAACTCTTAGAGTTGATGACATCGCATGTTACCTGAAAATCATGAAATAATCAAGGATTTGATAATTTCTACTAATACCCTCGTGCGGATGAACATCGCGACATCCTGAAAAGGTGGTTATTCCCTTGTGAGGCGCTTGTACTTCAGGCGGTGCGGTTGGTCGATGTCGATTCCCAGCTTCTCCTTGCGGTATTCCTCATATTGGCTGTAGTTGCCATCGAACCAAATCACGTTTCCTTCATCCTCGAAAGCTAGGATGTGGGTGGCCACGCGGTCGAGGAACCAGCGATCGTGCGAAATCACCACGGCGCATCCCACAAATGCCTGAAGTGCCTCCTCGAGGGCTCGCAGGGTGTTGACGTCAAGGTCATTGGTGGGCTCGTCAAGCAAAAGCACATTGGCGCCTTCCTTGAGCACTTTGGCCAGGTGGACGCGGTTGCGTTCTCCGCCCGACAGCTGGCTCACGAGCTTCTGCTGGTCGGTGCCGCTGAAGTTGAACCTTGACACATATGCACGCGAGTTGACCTCGCGGGTTCCAAGCTTGATGATGTCGAGTCCGTCGGAGATCTCCTCCCAGATGGTCTTCGAATCGTCCAGTGGACGGCTTTGGTCGATGTAGCCAAGTTTGACGGTTTCACCGATTCGGATGGTTCCCGAATTCGGTTCCTCCTGTCCTGTGATCATCCGGAAAAGGGTGGTCTTTCCCGCCCCGTTCGGACCGATGACCCCAATGATGCCACCCGGTGGTAGCGCAAAGTTCATGTTGTCGTACAAGATGCGGTCGCCATACCCTTTTGCCACATTGGTGGCCTCAATTACGACGTTGCCGAGGCGTGGACCTGCGGGGATGAAGATTTCCATCTCCTCGTTGCGTTTGTCCTGACCTTCCTCAACCATCCGCTCGTACGCAGCAATACGTGCCTTGCTCTTTGCGTGGCGTCCTTTTGGATTGGTGCGAATCCACTCTAGTTCTTCTGCGAGCGCCTTTTGGCGCTTGGAGGCCTGCTTCTCCTCGACGGCAAGGCGAGCCTGCTTTTGCTCAAGCCACGATGTGTAGTTGCCCTCGAAAG
>CAYZWQ010000190.1:0-5022 GCA_964481355.1 uncultured Chitinophagales bacterium | reverse complement strand
CCAATAAAGAACGGACGCGACGATCAGTTTTCTGAATTCGGGATGACGGGTTTTCGAATCATTACCGCAACCACTCTCTGATCTGTACTTCCCATTCTCGTCTATCCGAAAGTATTCCCCTTTTGCGGCCTGTTTGAGCGCATTGAGGTCATATTGCGAAACATGGTTGTACACAACATCGAGTATGACGGCCATCTTGTTGCGGTGCAGTTCTTTGACGACATCCCTAAGCTCGTTTCTGGCCGCGAGGTCTGTGCCGATCCAGGCACCGGCCGTCTGGTCGGCGTTTGATGCGTACATCGTTTCCGGCACAAAGAAATTCGAGGTCATGTACCCCCAATGGTTACGACCGTAGTAATTCCACGTGTTGCTCACACCCGTCGTCGTCGTCTCCATGTAGGGTGGCTCGTACCTTGCTGCCTTCTGCAATGGCAGAAATTCGACCGCATTCACACCAAGCTGCTTCAGATAAGGGATTCCGCCACGTTCTCCCGCTTCCAGAAAACCCTTGTATGAGCCTGCATTGGCAGAGTTGAGGCTCGGGTGTGCTGTAAAGTCCTTGATGTGTGCCTCGTAGATCACCAGATCCCTAGGGTCCTCGATGGATACCCACTCGTCACCTTCCCAGTCGTAGGTGTCGTGCCGCTCCACCAGCGACCGTGCATGCTGCAAGTAGTGATTCCTGCTTGCCACATGCTTCGACCAAGGGTCGGAAATGGCACCATAGTAAGGCTCCATCGTGGCTGGAAGCGGATCAGGCGGCATTACGTGAAATCCGTACCATTTTCCATCCAAGTCGCCGTTAACACGCGCGCTCCAATACCCATCATGCCCTCGCACCATTGGGAAGCGCCTGCCAGTTTCGTCATCTAGAGAATCCCATACTTCAAGCACCACAGAATCGGCATGAGGGCTGTAAAGGCGGAAAATCGCGTATTTCGCATTCCAGGTGCAGCCGGGAGGCCAACTGCTGAAGTCCGGTACAGGTCTTGGCGCTTCTGGCATTACGTGACGGGGCTGCCTGGCTCATTTTCGGAGGTGGTGAGCACGAGCCGCCCATCACGATCCTCCGACATGAGTATCATGCCATGACTCTCGGTACCCATCATGGGCCTCGGTTTGAGGTTGGCCACAACGATCACCTTCTTCCCCAACATTTCCTGCGGTGTGTAGTGCTGTGCAATTCCGGAGAGGATGTTCCGGGTCTCGTAACCGATGTCCACCGACAACTGGAGCAACTTTTTGGATCCCTTTACCGGTGCTGCCTCGAGCACGACACCGACACGCAGGTCGAGTTTGGCGAAGTCGTCGTAAACGATTTCGTCACGTTGAGGGGCATAGGGTTTGTCGGATTCACCCGTGTCTTCTGTGCTGGCACTGGCGGCCAAACTGGCCTCACGCTCCGTCAGGACGTCAATTCGGGCCTGAATCGCGGAATCTTCAATCTTTGCAAATAAGATGGTACCCTCCGTGACATCGGCACCCGAACTCAGCATTGACTCCCCTACATCGGACCATTTGGTCATGTGCGTACCCAGCTGTTGCTGTAGCTGTGCCATGCGCGCAGGCATGATCGGGGCAAACATTACCGAAAGGGCCGAACAAAGCTGCAAACTCACATACATCGTCTCTGCACAGTGATCTGTGTCCGTCTTCCTGGTCTTCCAAGGCTCGCGGTCGGTGAAATATTTGTTTCCGATGCGAGCAAGCTGCATGGTCTCGGTGATGGCCTCCTTGAAACTGAAACGGTTGTAGGCGTCGGTCACCTTGTCCCTCTGTTCCACGATCGAGGCAAGGGTCTGTTTGGAGTGTTCGGAGAGCGCACCGATATGTGGCACTTTACCGTCGAAGTAACGTACCGTGAACGACGTGGTCCTGAACACGAAATTGCCCAAAATGTCGGCCAACTCACCGTTCACGCGTTGTTGAAAGTCCTTCCATGAAAAGTCGGAATCCTTGTTTTCGGGCATGATAGAACCCATCACGTACCTGAGGAGGTCTGCGTCGAAATGGTCGAGGAATTCGTCGACCCACACCGCCCAGCCCCTGGAGGTCGACAGCTTGCGGCCCTCGAGGTTCAGGAACTCATTGGCCGGCACGTTCACAGGCAGCACAAAATCGCCGTGGGCATGCAGCGTTGCCGGGAACATGATGCAATGGAATACGATGTTGTCCTTTCCGATGAAATGTATCAGATCAGTATCCTGATCGCACCACCACGTTTTCCAGGCCTCCGCATCCCCCTTTTTGATAGCCCACTCCTTGGTGGACGATATATACCCAATCGGTGCGTCGAACCAGACATAAAGCACCTTCCCCTCGGCGTCCTTCAGGGGAACTGGCACGCCCCATTTCAGATCCCGTGTTACGGCGCGATCTCCCAATCCGGCACTGAGCCAACTTTTGCATTGGCCCATCACGTTTGCCTTCCAGCCCTTTCGACTGTCGAGCCAACGTTCCAGCCATGGCTGATAGTCGCCGAGGGGGATGAACCAGTGCTCTGTCTCGCGCCATTCCGCCTCCCCGCCAGTGAGGGCGCTTCTGGGGTCGATCAGCTCGGAAGGGGACAGCGAGGTCCCGCACTTCTCGCACTGGTCGCCGTATGCCTCCGGATTGGAGCAAACGGGACATGTTCCTTTGACATAACGGTCGGGCAGGAACATGCCTGCTGCCGGATCATACAGCTGCCGCTCCGTTTTGACCTTGAATTGGCCTTTCTCGAGCAGCTTCAGGAAAATGTCCTGAGACGTGTGATGATGCACCTCCGAACTGGTCCTGCCGTAATGGTCAAAATCAATCCCCATTTTCCGAAAACTGCCTTGCAGCATCGGGTGGTAACGATCCACAATATCCTGCGGACGCACCCCTTCCTTGTCGGCGGCAATCGTGATGGGCACGCCGTGCTCGTCCGACCCGCATATAAAAAGGATGTCGGCGTCGTTCATTCGCTTGAAACGCACGTAGAAGTCTGCAGGTAGATAGGCACCGGCAAGGTGACCCAAATGAAGCGGTCCGTTGGCATACGGCAGGGCTGCCGTCACAAGAATGCGTTTGCTCATGTTTGGATGTGTGATTCGATTATCCGATTAATATACGACGATGGATGGCTCGATTGAAACGAGATCATCCCCGAGCTCGCTCATGAACGGCAAACAGTGCTATTCCGAGGCTGACCGAAACATTCAAGGAGTGCTTTCGGCCGTATTGCGGGATGTCGGCGACGCAATCTGACAATTCGATGACGTCGTCGTCCAACCCCAGCACCTCGTTGCCGAATATGAGGATCAGCTTCTCCTGCCTGGGATCGGGCAGACCTTCCGGCATGGTTGCAGATCGGGTCGTCTGCTCTACCGACACCAGCTTCCAACCGTCGCGTTGGTAGGCTGCCAATGCGGCATGCCCGTCGGCGTGATGTTCCCATGGCACCCACTCGTCGGCACCCAAGGCCGTCTTCGATATCTCAATCCTCGGTGGATGGGGTGTGTATCCAGTCAGCAGCAGTTTCGACACGGCGAAGGCGTCCGCACTTCGGAATGCCGACCCCACATTGTGCATGCTACGGATGTTGTGCAGACACACCATCACCGACCCGTTAGGTACGGGTGACTTCAGCTCGGAGTGCTTCATTTCAAGGTCGGCTGTGCTTAACTTCAATTTTGGAGGTGCCATCCCAGATAATCGTTCGTAGGCTGTCTTATATTAGAATTATACCTTATTTTGGGTATTATGTAAGATACGGGTTAAAATACCCGACAAAACCCTGCCCTATGCGGTTCTCAGATCGATCCACATGGCGCAGGGTCTTGTTTATATGTACAACCAGACACAAAGGTCGTGAAAATCAATTATTTGAGCCAGGAAGGCTTCGACAAGCTCAAAACGGAACTCAGAGAGCTTACCATCGGCGGACGCAAGGAAATCGCTCAACAGATTGCCGAGGCGCGTTCGCACGGTGATCTGAGCGAAAATGCCGAGTACGAAGCAGCCAAAGAGGCACAGTCGCATCTAGAGAAGAGGATTGCCGAGTTGGAGCATATTTTGGCCAACTCCCGCGTGATCGACGAAAAAAACTTGGACAATGACAAGGTCTACCTCCTCTCGAAGGTTACCATCCTCAACAAGAACATGAACAAGCAGATGGTGTACACGATCGTTTCCGCTCAGGAGGCCGATTTCAAGCAGAACAAGATTTCGAGCGACTCACCCATCGGTGCTGCCCTCATGGGCAAGGAAAAGGGCGAGACCGTAAAGGTGAAGGTGCCCGCCGGGTTACTTGAACTCGAAATTTTGAACATCGAACGATAAGGAGCTCGTCCATGAAATTAGCCGTTATTGGTACAGGATACGTCGGCCTGGTAACCGGAACATGCTTCGCAGACTCCGGCAACAAAGTGATCTGCGTCGACAACAACGAGAAAAAGGTGGAGATGCTCCGCAACAAGCAGATCCCGATCTATGAACCGGGCATTGAGACGCTCTTCGAGCGCTCCGTTCGGGAGGGGAGGCTCACGTTCACCAACGACCTCGAGGCGGCCGTGAAACACGCCGAGGTCATTTTCCTGTGCCTTCCGACACCTCCCGGCGCCAACGGTCAGGCCGATCTGAGCTTCGTGCTCAACGTGGCCGAACAGATTGGGCCGATGTTGGACGAGTACAAAATCATCGTCAACAAAAGCACGGTCCCGGTCGGTACGGCCGACATGGTGCGTGAGCGTATTGCGTCGGTCACCGACGTCGAATTTGATGTGGTATCCAATCCTGAATTCTTGCGCGAAGGCGCCGCCATCGACGACTTCCTGAAACCGGAACGGGTCGTGATCGGCACGCAGAGCCCCAAGGCCATGGAGAAGCTGCAGCTGCTTTACGAACCATTCGTGCGCAGCGGCAATCCTATCATCTTCATGGACGAAAGGAGCTCTGAACTTACTAAATATGCAGCCAACGCCTTCTTGGCGACAAAAATCAGCTTCATGAACGAAATAGCCAACCTCTGCGAGCGCGTCGGCGCCAATGTCGACAATG
>CAYZWQ010000189.1:4818-5029 GCA_964481355.1 uncultured Chitinophagales bacterium | reverse complement strand
CGGTAGGCCTTCTTGATCTCGTCGGCGGTGGCGTCTTTCTTGACGCCGAGAACTTCGTAGTAATCTCGTTTTTGTGCCATATTATTCGCTTACCATTACTTTCGCGTGGCGTATCACCCTGTCTCCAAGTTTGTAGCCAGGTTCGAGCATCATGATGACGGTATTTGGCTGTATGGCGGGATCATCGTGCTTTTGGCGCATCAACGCCTCA
>CAYZWQ010000189.1:0-4808 GCA_964481355.1 uncultured Chitinophagales bacterium | reverse complement strand
ATGAAGCTCGTAGTTGAACGGCACCATGATCTCATCAATGCGCTTTAGGCCATAATGTTCGAGTACGTCGCTGAACTTTCCGGCCACCATTTTGATTCCGTCAAGAAAGGTCTGGTCTAATGAGTCGACCTTGGATGAGGCCTCGATCGAACGCTGAAGATCGTCGTAGACGGGAAGGAAACGTGTCAAGGAATCGACACGGGCCGACTCATAAGCCTGCAATTTTTGCGCCTCGAGACGCTTCTTGTAGTTTTCCATCTCCGCATACTTGCGCAGAAAATTCTCCTTTTCCGCCGCCAACTGCGACTCCAAGTCCGAGATGCGCTGAACCAAATCCAACTCAAGGTGCTCCCCTTCTGGATTGAATTCCCCTTGTTGCACCTCGTGCTGCTCGATCGATTTGCCGTCCTGCTCTTCGGTCAATGTGTCTTTGGGTGATTCCACGGTTTTATCTGCTTCTTTGTTCGTTTTAAAATTCTTTTTCATTGCAATCATTATAACATTTCACCACGGCTGAGTCGTTGCGACAGCTGGTCGACCAATGCGACCATCCGTGGGTAGTTCATGCGCGTCGGACCGACCAGCCCGACTGCGCCTCGTATGTTTCCTATATTGTAGCTGGCCGATACCACACTGCACTGCTCCATGTGATGCAGCTGGTTCTCACGGCCTATACGGATGCTCACCTCCTCGGATTCATTCTCGTTCTCGAAGAGGTGCACAATCAGATTCTCGTTCTCGATGAGCTCGACAATACTGCGATACTGGCTCAAATCGTTGAATTCAGGTTGCAAGGCCATGTATTCCACCCCGCCGAAATGAAACCGTTTCACATCGGTTTCATCGAATATCGTATCGGCAGAGTCGACGAACACGCGTATGAGTCCAGTGTGGTCTTCATCACGGAGATCGGCCACAATTTCACGTATTTTGGCAGCAATGTCAGATATCACGATTCCGGAAAGCCTCTCATTGAGGATACGTGCGACATGGTCCAGATTTGATCGCGTAATTTCCGACTCGACCTCGATGGAGACGGTGCGCACCATACCGCTGTCGATAGTCAACACCACCAGAAGACGGTTGCTGCTCAGGTTGATAAGCTCCATTTTTCGAAAGGTGCCCTTTGCGTACCTCGGGGAGATCACTACTGCCAGCATATTGGACAGCCTGGCAAGGATACGGGCCGCCGATCGCACCCCGTCTTCAAGGTCTGTCTTTGCAGCCTGAGCAATACGGTCGAGAGCCTGTTCCTCTTCTCTGGTAAGGTAAACCTGCCTCATTAGGGTGTCGACATAAAACCGATACCCCAGCTCGGTAGGGATTCGTCCTGCGGAGGTGTGGGGATGGTTGAGCAGCCCCTTCGACTCGAGCGTGCTCATTGCAGACCGTACGGTTGCCGGACTGATTCCAAGGCGGTGCCGTTGCACCAGCGACTGGCTGGCCACCGGTGTTGCCGTAGTGATGAAGTTTTGGATGATGTAACCCAAAACTTCCCGCTCGCGGGCACTTAAATCTGGAAATTCTGTTCTTGCCGCCATTTTGACTAACTCTTGCGTAGGGTCTCTGTACGTTTGGGTCAGCTTAATCCTTTTCGTTGAAGATTTCGATCATGTTGCCGTCAGGATCTGTGAAGAACACGAATCGGCCGTTCTTGCGGTTGACGGGTCCAACGACGATGTTGACCTCATGATCTCTGAGGTATTTCGCCATCTCGTCTACTTCCTGAGGGGAGTCGACCATGAATCCAAAATGGTCGACACGATAGTCCCTCGATGCGGTATCGTACGCCGTCTCAGCCTCAACGATCACAAGAGTGTCTTTCATGCCGATGCGATAGGTGGCCATACTTTGCCCCATTTTTCGCATGAGCTCGAATCCAAGCACCTCACCGTAAAATTTTTCGGCGGCCTTGATGTCGTTGACGCGGATGGTGATGTGGTGAAGACCGTCTGGATTGAATTTTTTCGTCATCGATAGAACTTTCTGTGGTCAAGCTTGCTATTTTTGCCTGATACAATCGCATAAGATACGGCAATTTTCGTGCCAAGGCTCGAAATCTGCCGTTCTGTCGCACATCCTTTAACATAATTGGACCATCTGCCGTGCCCAGCCTGTACATTGTGGCCACTCCGATTGGCAATCTGTCAGACATGACGCCACGCGCCGTTGAAGTCCTGAAAACTGTGGACACGATATATTGCGAAGATACCCGTACGAGTGGTCATCTGATGCATCATTTCGGGATCCAAAAACCGTTGCTGGCATTTCATGCCCACAATGAACATGCACGGGTTGACGATTTGCTCAACCGCCTGCGCGCCGGGCAGAATGTGGCCCTGATCAGCGACGCTGGGACCCCCGCCATATCAGACCCCGGCTTCCTGGCCGCAAGGGCCGCACACCGCGAAGGGTTCACCGTTTGCGGGATACCCGGAGCTTCGGCACTGGTCACGGCCATCTCGGCCAGTGGACTCCCATGCGACCGGTTCATCTTCGAGGGGTTCCTGCCCCAGAAGAAAGGCCGTCAGACCCGCATCAAGCAGATCGCCCAAGAAGAACGTACGGTCGTGGTGTACGAATCCCCCTTCAGGATCCTCCGCCTGCTCGAGGAGCTGCGTGAGCACGCAGGCGACCAACGCTTGGTCGCCGTTTGCCGAGAGCTGACCAAAAAGTTTGAGGAGATCCTTCGCGGCACAGTCGCAGATGTCCACAGCGAGCTGAAATCCCGCACGGCCATAAAGGGGGAGTTTGTTGTTGTCATCGCCGGATCGGGTTACAGCGAGGAGGACGAGTGAGCAGGCTCATTCCAGACAATGCCGCCTTGCGGGCGCTGTTGATTGGGGCGCTGCTCACCGCAGCCTGGCCGCCGGTGAACCTGTTCCCGCTCATGTGGCTCGGTTTCTGGCTGTTGTTGAGGGAGGTTCGCGAATCAGACGGCATCCGGCAGGCAATGGCCCGGGTGTACCTTCCGGTCGTGATCTGGAATGTGGGAACGACCTATTGGCTCATGATGGCCACAGTTGCCGGTGGCGTTGCTGCGATACTCGCCAATTCCGTGGTGCTTGCGGTTCCGTTGGGGCTGTTGTGGCCTTTCCTGAAACGGGGTGCTGGAAGGTGGTTGGGCGTTCTTTCTGCAGCATCCTTGTGGATCTTGTTCGAATGGCTGCACACCCGATGGGAATTGGCCTGGCCTTGGCTACAGCTGGGAAACGGCGTAGCCGCCTGGCCCATGCTGTACCAATGGATCGAATTTACGGGTGTTTTTGGCCTGAGTTTCTGGATTTTCGCAAGTGTGGCGCTCATACCTGACGGTATCGAAGGACACAGAAGCTGGAAGCCGTTCGCTTGGTTTGTATCCGTTCCGGCAGCATTGTCCCTGGTCATGTACCTCGTTTGGACACCAGCACCAGACCGCACGGTCCCCGTGACAGTGGTGCAGCCAAACTACGACAGCTACCAGCGAATGGGAGGGTATGCAGAACCCATAACGCCACTGCTCGGTTTGTTCGAACTCACCGATTCCGTTCGGACACCCGATAGCCGACTTGTCCTTTGGCCGGAGAATTCGGTGATGGACGATATCTACAGCACACATCCACGAGAATCGCAGTTCCTGCTCGAAAAAGCCGCCCGGGAAAGGGATATGACGTTCATCACCGGAGCGACGTACATGGAACTGTTTCCTGTCGACACTGATGAGCCATTGGTGCGGCGCTTTGGCAACGGGGTACCCTTCAAAGCATACAACTCGGCTTTGGCATGGCCGGCGAACGATACGCTTCGTGTTTATAAAAAACGGCATCTCGTTCCCATTGTAGAAACCATCCCATGGCTTAAATACCTCGCTGCCATCGACCTGCTCGGGATAAATTTCCCACAGCTTAATTCCTATCACCGTGGCGATGAAGTTGTCAACTTCATCACCGATTACGGCCCCGTTCCTGCCATGGTCTGCTATGACTCCGTCTTTCCGAACTGGACGGTCAAAGGAGGAGCGGTATTCATCACTGTTATTACGAACGACGGTTGGTGGGGCAATACATCAGGCCATCACCAGCATTTCGAATTCGCACGCCTCAGGGCCGTCGAAACCCGACGGGCGGTATTGCGTAGCGCCAACAACGGCATCAGCGGGGTGATCGACGCCAACGGAGATGTCCTCCAAAAAACTGATTACTGGGTGCGGACAGGATTCACCTACGACACTCCCGTCTACACCGCAACTACACTCTACACAATGCTTGGCGATTGGTTCGTGGCCGCCTGTGCACTCATGACAATAATCGGATATGGGAAATTGAAGAATGAAGATTGAAAATTGAAAATTTAAGATTTGAAATCTTCAATCTTCAATCTTCAATTTTTAAGTTTTCTCGGTCAGAATTTGACCACAAAATCGACATAAGGTATGCCGATGATCATCACCTTGGCGATGTCCCGGTTATTGATGAACGCCAAGTCGACAGAAAGTTTCTCTCCAAAGAACCGCACGCCATAGGACAATAGCTCGTAGTACTCGCCGGGCTCGAAATCATCACCGAATGGGACGAACCAATTCTCGGTAACGAGCGACAGGTTTCTTCGAACTCGTGTCATGCCGTTCAGAGTGACTACCGGGTTCTTCGCCCAGTTGCCTTCAGCGAATCCCCACCCCAATCCCAACGTTGCGTTGTGCTCAATGTCTCCGTATGTGGTGATGGCATACGCAATGCCCGCAGCCACACGGGGATCGTCGTCGAAGTTCGGCAGGCTGATGAAGAGCATGCCAGCCCCTAACTGAAGGTCCTTCCCGACCGGATAGGCAA
>CAYZWQ010000188.1:0-5032 GCA_964481355.1 uncultured Chitinophagales bacterium | reverse complement strand
CTTGCGCTCGATGACGATGTTCCCCTTGTGCACGCGCATGGTCTGCAGGATGCGGTCGATCCCGATCGACCCCTCGTACACGCCGGTAAAGGAGCTGTCGCGTTTGAGGTAATCGAGGCGGTCGATGTCGAGCTGCGAAGAAATGAGCTGGTGTAGGAACCGCTTGCGATACTGGTCGTTGAAAACGGAAATTGCAAGGTCGAGATCGCCATCCATCTCCTCGTTCAGATGGCTCATCAGAGCGGCGGTCATCAGCTCGTGATGAAATCCCTTGATGAACGTGCCCTCCAACGTGTGCGAGAACGGTCCGTGGCCAATGTCGTGCAGCAGGATGCCGATGCAAGCTGCCTCCATTTCCTGGAAGGTGATGGTCGTGCCTTTGTCCTTCAGGTTCTGCAGGGCCCGCTGCATGAGTCCCAATGCTCCCAGGGCGTGTGAAAACCGCGAGTGCTCCGCACCGGGGAAGACCAGGAATCCAAGTCCCAACTGACGTATGCGCCTGAGGCGCTGCACGTAGGGGTGGTCCATGAGCCGTAGAACCGTTCCTTTGGGGACGGTGACAAAGCCGTGGATGGGGTCGGTGAAGGTCTTGAAGAGGCTGCTGCGGTCCATGCAAAAAAGTCGAAATGCAAATATGGTACTATGATAACGGCTTTTTGTGTAGATTTCCGCGACCATCCGACAAATCTTGATTTTTGATGCCCATGAACGCCGAAAGCCGTGTATTCCTCGAACGCCTGTTATCCACACCAAGCCCAACGGGATATGAAGCTGCCGGGCAGCTCGTCTGGCTCGATTTCGTGAAGGAGATCAGTGACCGGCAGGTGACCGATGCCTACGGCAGCGCCGCCGGGTGTCTGGATGTCAACCCTGAGTTCATGACTGTAATGCTTGAGGCGCATGCCGACGAAATTGGCATGGTAGTGCAATTTATCGACGAAAATGGATTTGTTTACATCAGCAAGATCGGCGGAAGCGATCCGTCGATAGCGCGTGCGCGCAGGATCCACATCCACAGCCGGTCGGGTATCGTCGAAGGAATCGTGGGCAATACGGCCATCCATTTACAGGTGCGCGACGGCAACCAGAAGCAGCCCACCTGGAAGGATCTGTTCGTCGACATCGGGGCATCCACCAGAGAGGAGGCGTTGGCTTTGGTGCAGGTCGGCGACCCCATCACATATGTCGACCAGTTTGAGTGGATCAACGACCATCTGCTTTCGGGAAGGGCACTCGACAATCGGATCGGCGGATTCATCATCGCCATGGCCCTTAAAAAGCTCCACAAGAGCCGCAAGAAGCTCAAGGTGAACGTGGTGGCACTGAACGCCGTGCAGGAAGAGATTGGCGGCTATGGTGCCCGCATGATGACACATCGACTGAGGCCGGATTTGGCCATAGTAACTGATGTGACCCACGCAACCGACACCCCGGGCATCAATCAGAAGGAGCATGGTGCCGTCAAATTGGGTGGTGGACCAACGGTGACCCACGGCGCAGCCTCGCATCCTTTATTGGTTCGCCATGTTGAAGACGTGGCCGAAAGGAAGAAGCTTCCGTTGCAGCACGAAGCCGCAAGCGTACGAACTGGCACCGACACCGACAGCATCTATCACGTAAGGGACGGTGTGCCTTCCGTGCTCATCTCGCTGCCGCTTCGATACATGCACTCACCCGTCGAAATGGCGTCGATGACGGATGTGGATTCACTGGTCGACCTCATGGCCGAAACCGTGCTTGCCCTAGACGGAAAGAGCCGGTTTCATGTGCTCGGCTGAGGATGTCACTCGTTGGTGACTGGCTCCCAGGGCAGACGCTCCTGCATGTCGGCAACGACAAATGCCATCACCGCCATCGCAGCCACACAGCGTTTCACCTCGTCGCGGTCGAGCTTGTCGATCGTGTCGGCGTCGGTGTGATGGTACCAGAAGTATTTCGTGCCGTCGACCGTCAAGCCCATGCTCGGGACACCCTCTCTGGTTAGTGGACTGATGTCAGCCCCGCCGCCGCCACGGGTGATGGTATTTGCGCCGATGGGGGCAAGCATCTGGCCAATTTCGTTGATGATGGCGTAAGCGGCGTTCACTCCGGTGAATCCGAATCCCTCGGGTGAGAACACCCCAGAATCGGATTCCATGGCAAGCACATGTTTCTCGACCTCAGCCAAGCGGTTGTTCTTGTACACGTTGGCGCCGCGCAGTCCGTTTTCCTCATTGGTCCAGAATACGACACGTACTGTTCGCCTTGGACGCAGACCAAGCTCCTTCATCAGACGCAACGCCTCCCAAGTCACAATGCAGCCGCCCGCATCGTCCATGGCGCCGGTGCCGACATCCCAAGAGTCGATGTGGCCACCCATGACCACGATCTCATCGGGCTTCTCATAACCGCGCAACTCGACGATGATGTTGCGTGAGTCGGCATCGGGCAGGGTCTGCGCCTCCATGTTCAACGTGACCACCACTTTTTGTCCACGCTCTGTCATCCGCTTGATCATCTCGGAGTCCTCGATTGTGATTGCTGCGGCGGGAATTTTCGGAACGCCGTCGACGTATGCCATCGACCCGGTGTGGGGCGTCTGCATGCCATAGGGACCCACGGAACGTATCAGTGTTGCCACAGCCCCGACTTTTGCCGATTCGACGGCACCCATCGAACGGATGCGCACGGTCTGGCTGTAGCCACGGAAGGGGGCTGGACCGCGTCCCTCTTCAAACGCCTGGTTGATGAGCACAATCTTGCCGCGAGCGCGCTCGCCCAAGGTGGCGACGGAGTCGAGTTCGTCGACTACAATCACCTCGGCAGTGATTCCCTCAGGCGGTGTGGCAATGCTGCCACCAAGCCCTAGCATCGGCAAGGTTCGTGGTCGAGGGGTTATCATTTTCGCCGATTCGTTGCCCCTGACCCAATGAGGCACCTTAACGGGTTCGGTATATACGGTGTCGAAGCCGTCCTGCTTCATCATACGGACGATTTCGTCGATCGCATCCTCAAGGTTTTGGCTGCCGCTCAGCCTTGGACCAAAGGTGTCGGTGATGTATGCGAGGCGATTCCATGCAGAATCGGATGCCAATGAAGCATCTATCAGCTGATTAACCTGCTCTCGATACCGATCCGTAATGCTTTGGGCCTGTGCATGTTGCAAAGCGAAAGTGGCAACCAAGGCCACTACAAGTGCCTTCATTCGATGAATCATCAATTAACTCCGGGTTGGGTTTGCTCTCAGACGTTCGTCGCGACGTCACGGCGATGGTGGAATATCGTCTTCCTTCCCGGAAGTATCAATCCATCGACTGGGGATTGTTCGCAGATATCCGTACAAACTCGCGGTACTCTTCGGGAGAGACGTCCATTGCAAGGTAATCGAGCGGATTGATGGGCACTCCGTCAATTCGGATTTCGTAATGCAGGTGGGGGCCGGCAGATAGGCCCGTGTTGCCGACATAACCGATCAAATCGCCTCGTTTCACCTTCTTCCCAGGAACAATGCCATCTGCAAACTTGCTCAGGTGCGCGTAAGCCGATTCAATACCATCGCCGTGATTCAGTCGTATCAAGTTGCCGAACCCACTGTACCGGCTCGCAAACACAACCGTAGCGTCGCCTGTCGCATAAATTGGGTCGCCTGTGTCTCCCTTGAAATCGACACCCTCATGCATGCGGCGCATCTTGTAAATCGGGTGGTTGCGCATCCCAAATCCACTGATCAGTGAGCCCTCGACTGGTTTTATTACGGGCAAAGCGGCCATCCTGTCTTCGTGCTCGGCATAGGCCGCGATGATTTCATCGAAACTGCGCTGCTGGATTCGGAGTCTGTGCTCGATAATCTCCAAATTCTCATTCACCGATTTGAGGACGCTCGAAGCCGATTCGCTGAACACGTCGAATCCGGAAAATATGTCGGCACCACCAACGCCGGCCATCCTCTCGTCCTCGGAAATGGGTTCCATACCCAACATGGAGCGGTAGAGCTGGGCATCGTTGGATGCAAGCTTGGTCACCTGGTCCTGCATCGTCCTGACACGCGAGTCCGTCACACGCAGCTGCCTGATAAGTTCAGAATTTTCAGCTTTGAGCGCCAGCTCGGCAGGGCTTCCCGCAAACACGCTCAGACCGGCAATGCTTACGCCGGCCAACACGACGCCGGTCAACACCCACATGCACAAATAATGGACTACCCGATCACGCCTCGGATAATCCGCCTTTATGAATCTGCATTCGTCCTTGTCGTAGAGAAAAAGATTCTCAGATTTCATTCACAAACTAATGGGGTCTACTATGTTGCCAAGACCGATTTAAAAACATCGGAAAATAGTGATTGAGCCATAGCCATCAAAACAAATTGGATAATTAGCCAAGATAATGGCGAAATCTGCAATTAAAATCTTATAACATGCTCACTCATAATCTCCCTCGAAATACTCCACGGCCCTTTGAGGGAGTTCGATACCCGGTTTCTTGTTTTTGATCCGCTCGTTCAATTTCTGTTGAAACGCCTTGGCGGCATCATATCCATAGTGGGATGTAAGATGATTCATGGCAATGACTTCGGCGATTACCGTGATATTTTTTCCAGGTGTGATCGGCAGGTGGACGATGGGAATGTTGACATCCAAAATAGGCACCGTCTTCTTGTCGAGCCCGATCCGGTCAATTTGATGCGACTCGTCCCACAAGCTCAGTTCGACCAGTACTTCAAGTCGCTTCTGATAACGGATGGCCCTGATTCCAAACATGGCCATGATGTCGATCAAACCCAGGCCTCGAATCTCCATGAAGTGCTTGGTCAGCTCTGTGGCACTGGCCATGAGGGTGTTGTTCTTCTTTGTGAGGATCACAACGTCATCGGCCACAAGCCGGTGTCCACGTTCGATCAAGTCGAGCGCTACCTCGCTCTTTCCGATGCCAGACTTCCCGTGTATCAGCATTCCGATACCATACACATCCACCATTGAGCCATGGATCATGGTCTGCACGGCAAATTGGTCCTCCAAGAAATCCCTCAGCAAGAACATAAACTGCGTCGTCTCGG
>CAYZWQ010000187.1:0-5036 GCA_964481355.1 uncultured Chitinophagales bacterium | reverse complement strand
TACCGGCGATCTGGTATGAAAACCAGCTGGTCTCACCCGATGTGAACGTTTATGGAGTTTCGCTTGCAGGCCTCCCCGGGGTGACCATCGGTTTCAACGGCGAGGTGGCTTGGGGTCTTACTAACACGGGCTCCGACGTGATGGATTTCCTGGAAATTACCTGGAAAGACAGCACACGTTCAGAATATCTCTATGATGGCGAATGGCTTGAGCCAGAGATTCGCACGGAGGTCATCAAGGTGAACGGCAGACCCGACGTCATCGACGACGTGCTCTACACCATCCACGGTCCGGTCACACTCAAGCATTCCGAACGTGCATTCAGTTCGATGACGCCGCCCGACCACGCCATGCGCTGGGTTGCCCACGATCCGTCGAACGAGCTCCTCACCATCTTCAGGCTCAACCGCGCCAAGAATAAGGCCGACCTCATGGAGGCCACCGAAACCTTCCGCGCTCCGGCACAAAATGTGGTTTATGCAACCCGTGAGGGCGACATCGGTATCATCAGCAACGGTGCGCTGCCCATCAAGTGGCCCGGACAGGGCAAGTATCCCGGCGACGGAAGTGACCCACGATATGCATGGCATGGCTTCATTTCGCAAGACCAGCTGCCGCAGATCCACAACCCAGAACGTGGATTCGTCAGCTCTGCGAACCAGCATCCGGCTGCACCTGATGAATACCCGTTTTACCTCGACTACGCCTTTGCTCCACACGAGCGGGGAGCACGCATCAACAACCGGCTGGCTGCCATGACCGCGGCAACGCCAGACTCGATGTTCGCCCTTCTCAAGGACAGCTACAGCCTCCATGCTGAGAGCATACTCCCGCGCATGCTGCAGGGTATTGACGGTTGGGACGTCGACTCGGTCGAAACCCAGGCTGCACGTGCCCTTGTGTCGTCTTGGGATTATCACCACTTGCCAGATCGGGGGGGCGCAGCCCTGTTCCTGCGATGGTGGTCCGAGCTAAGCAATGCCATCTGGTTGGACGAATACCCCGAAGGCACGCTCTATTCGGTGCCACAACGCGACATCATGGTTCAGGCCCTGCTGAATGTTCCCGACGGCGAATGGATCGACGACAAACGTACCCCCGAACGTGAATCCCTCGACGAAATAATCCGGATTGCGTTTGTGCGTGCCGTCAAGGCAGTCGCGTCGGCACAGGGCGACGATCCGTCAACATGGACGTGGGTGGATGCCCAGAACGCCAACATCAACCATTTGCTAAATCTTGCTCCTCTAAATACAACCCGAGTCGAGGCCGGTGGGTGCGCCGAATGTGTGAACGCTTTCCGCAACGGCAACGGACCGAGCTGGAAAATGGTGGTTTCGCTTGAAGACGACGTCAAAGCTTGGGGTGTGTACCCGGGCGGACAATCGGGCAATCCACTTTCGCCCTATTTCAAAAACAACATTGAGAAATGGGCATCCGATGGCCTTCATGAACTGCTTTACCTCAAGTCGCCCGACGATCGCCCCGAATCCACAATATCCACACTCGCACTCACACCGGGAGGGAACCGATGATCTGGTTGCTCATCACACTTATTGGCTTATTGTCAGCCTACCTGTTCACATGGTGGACCATCCCGCTTATCGCCGTCGTCCTCTGCTACGCTATGGGTAAGAGTTGGGGTGCCGTAATCATGCAGGCATTTTTGGCAGGCATGGTCGTAAACGTCGGCCTCATCGCTCTGGCGACCTATCGGCACGGTGTCGAGATCTTTGATCCGCTCGCACAAGTGGTCATGCTGCCATCGGGATGGACGTTAGCCTTGATAACCATCTTGATCGGTGGTATACTTGCAGGTCTCGGAGGAGCAGCAGGTTACTCCCTGCGCACACTATCACAGAAAAGGAGATCGTAAATGTCGTTGTTTCAGCAGTTTGGAAAGTCCATTGGCTTGGTCTTGGCCGTCATGTTCGTGTCTGCAGCCTGCGAGCGCCCCGAGCGTCCTGAGTTGCCCTTCGAGACCAGCAACTACACTCGCACCGCAACCTATGCAGAGGTCATGCAGGTGGTGGACTACGTATCTGAAACGATGCCAAACGCTTACGTCGACACGATGGGTTACTCAGTCGATGGAAGACTGCTGCCATTGGTGATTCTTTCCGACCGGAAGGTGACCACACCTGAAGAGGCGCATGCGCTGGAGCGTCCGCTCATCTTTGTGATGGCGAACATCCATGCCGGCGAAGTGGAAGGCAAAGACGCCATGATGAAGCTCCTGCTCGAATTTGCCGACGGACGCCACTCCGACCTGCTCGACAAGATCACCGTCATGATCGCTCCCATCTACAATACCGACGGCAACGAAGAATTCGCTCGCACCAACCGCACGAGTCAAAATGGTCCCGACAGCGTGGGCGTTCGACCAAACCGCCAGGGTTTTGACCTGAACCGCGATTACATGAAGCTTGAGACCCCTGAGGCACAGGCGCTGATCGGTCGCGCCTTCAACTACTGGGATCCGCTGCTCTTCATGGACCTCCACACCACGAATGGCTCGCATCATGGGTACCATCTGACGTATTCCACACCGCTGAATCCGAACACGCATCCCCAGATTGTTTCGTTTCAGGACCGTGTGATGATGCCGATCATCAAAGAGTCGATGGCCACGAAGAACTGGCGCATCTTTGAATATGGCAATTTCGTGCGGAATGAACCCGATTCGGGTTGGGCGACATTCAGCCCTCAGCCACGCTACGGCACCAATTACTACGGGCTTCACAACCGTCTGACGCTTCTGAGCGAATCTTATTCATACGTGGCTTACAAAGAACGCATTGCCTCCACGTATGATTTTGTGATGTCGACCTTGGCATTCTGCGCCGAGCAGGCGTTCCAGCTTAACGAGCTTCGCTCACAGGTGAACGGTGCCTACGAAGGATATGCCGATGCTTCGACCGATTCGCTTGGTACGGCCTTCACCTTTGGCGAGCCGGTTGAGGAGCCATTCATAACGGGTTCGGTCGATACCGTCTATCACGAGGACATCGATCGCATGACCTTCCGGATGCTTCCTGAGACCGGCGAACGGATGATCCGCAACTTTCGCAGTTTCATTCCAACGCGCCATGAACGTGTGCCAGCGGCCTACTATATCGACAATACCGATGGCCAACTCGACAGCGTGCTCATGAAGCTTGACCTTCACGGCATTGCCTACGAGCAAGTCGGTGCCTTGTCTGACAGCATCGAGGCTTTCAGGGTGAGCGAATTCAGCACGGCGACACGGGCGTTCCAAGACCGATATTTGAACCGAGTGGAGGGTTCGTGGGTGATTGTTGATGGCGCATCGATCGATGCCGGCAATCTCTTCAGGATTCCAACCAACAACCGAAAGCGCAACCTCATCTTTTACCTGCTTGAGCCGACCATGGACGACGGTCTCGTGGCTTGGGGCTTTGCCAATGCCAGATTGGCTAATGGGGCGATGGTAGGGATCTATCGGGATTGAACAGTGAACGGTGAACAGTGATAGCAGTCCAGTTATCTGATGATCATCTCGATCATATAGATCCGCGGTCAGAGATCCGTGGTCTAAAATCAAAGGTTGTTGTTTTTAATAAAATTTTACTATTTTTGATTTACTTGAACTGCTCTAACTCAATCTTTATCAATGAATAAGACTCTGTTAGGGAAGTCAGGCAATTTGTGTTAGACACAGTATCCCTGAACGACGGGGGTGTTGTACTATGGGAACATATGTTTCAATTTGGAAGTACACATGATAGCATGAGGAAATGCTCCATTGAGGAAACAATTTTAAAACCACGAAATAGCAGGACAATCCTATGAAGCTCAACTACAGCTGCAAGCATCTTTTGGCACTCGCTGTACTGCTCACGCTTACCGTCGGTACTGCGTTTGGACAAACAGTGGACCAGAAGAACGGGTTTGGGGTCTTCTACGGCAATCAGAAGTATGCCGGTAGCGCCGGGAATGAATATTCCAGGTTCTCCAATTCAGACTTTATGGCTGGCGTGCAATATTCGCGCTACCTAAGCAAGACCTTCGACCTTGGTTTTGCGTTCTCTTTCGCAAGGCTCGATCACTACAATTCTAGCTACAACGGCCGTCCATACTTCTATATGAACGAGCTCTACAACGGTAACGCCCATCTGAGAGTGAAACTCTTTGATGAGGAGTCGACCGTACGACCCTACCTCCTGGCTGGTTTGGGCTTAAACTACAACGATGTGCTGCGCGGTCGCAATGATGCCAACACCCGTGAGAAGTTTACCACGCCGAACATCCCAGTTGGTGCAGGCCTGAAATTCCGTCTCGACGAGAATATAACGTTCGACTTTGAGACGACCTGGAACAAAGTGCTTGGCAACTTCGACCATGAGAACTCAGGCTCAGGCAACGATGCCTTCATGTTCCACACGATCGGCTTTACCTATAACTTTGGTCCGAAGCCGACCGACACCGACGGCGACGGAGTTCCCGACTACCGCGATCGTTGCCCTGACACACCAGCGGGCGTGCGCGTAGACGAATCCGGTTGTCCGCTCGACAGCGACGGTGACGGCGTGCCCGATTACCTTGACCGCTGCCCAACGGTTCCTGGACTCGAGAAGTTTGACGGCTGTCCAGATCGTGACGGCGACGGCATCGAAGACGCCTTCGACAAGTGCCCAGATGTGCCAGGCGTTGCCGAGTTCTTCGGCTGCCCTGACCGCGACGGTGACGGCATCCCCGACAGCGAGGACAAATGCCCAGACGTAGCGGGCCTGTGCCAGTTTGACGGCTGTCCTGACCGCGACGGCGACGGTGTTCCTGATGCCGTTGACCAGTGCCCAGACGAGCCAGGAACAATCGCCAACAACGGTTGCCCTGAAGTCCGCGCCGACGACATCGACGCCATCAACCGTGCCCTCGAAAACGTTTACTTCGACTTCGACAAGTACGAAATCAAGGCTGAGTCGTTCGAATCGCTGAACAAGATCGTCAACATCCTTTCCGAAAATCCGTCGTACAAAGTGCTCATCGAAGCACACGCCGACAACATCGGATCC
>CAYZWQ010000186.1:0-5042 GCA_964481355.1 uncultured Chitinophagales bacterium | reverse complement strand
TCCAGCATTTACGGTCATGATGAACGACTTCGGACCCTTCGCGCCGGAAAGCAGCATCTTCATCGTTTGAACCTGAGGTGCAAAGCGACGATTGAAACCAACCATAATGACAGGCGCACCACCCGGTCTGCTTGATGCCTTCTCTTTCGCACGCTTGATGGTTTCAAGATCCTCAAGCTGAATGCACAGCGGCTTTTCGACAAGTACGTGTTTGCCAGCCTCAATGGCCTTCAATACGAACGAGGCATGGCTGTCGTGTCGTGTCGTTATGACAACGGCCCGATTTTCGGGATCGCTGAATACATATTCGCTGTCGGTCGTGGCCTCCACGAATCCATACTTCTTGCCAGCGTGAACACTGCTCACCCCAGCACTGGACACTATGCTACGCAGACGAGCACCACTTGACTTAAATGCAGGGATCAATACGGCTGTGGCATAGTTGCCGGACCCAATAAAACTGATCGCTGGCGCAGATTTGAGCCCCTCACGCTGTGTAACTGAGTCGTTTCGATCGCTGGTGAGCGACACAACCCTCGACGATGGCGTGATTTCAATGCCTGGGTAATCGAGGATGATTCCCAAAGATGGGTCTGAACCTGTCACCAGCATGTAGGCCTTTTCAGCCTCGTGGATAGAGAATCGATGGCTGATAAGAGGTTTAACATCTATGCGACCATCAGCCATCATGTCGAGAACGGCCTCAAAATTTCGTTGTTCAGTCCAGCGCACGAATCCGACGGGGTAATCCTGACCTTTCTCCTCGTAATTGGGATCATACCGCCCCGGACCGTACGAAGCTGATACCTGGAATGTGAGCTCCTTCTTAAAGAAGTCGTCGCGAGAGAGCTCGAGGCCTGTCACACCCACCAGCACAATGCGGCCCCTCTTACGGCACATCAGGGCGGCCTGGTGGATGGGCTCGCTGCTCGAAGTGGCAGCCGTCACGATCACGGCGTCAACCCCACGACCTCGACTGTATCGTTCAGCGGTTGGAATCGGATCGGGCTGGGACGATAAGTCATGGATTTCGGCACCGAACGATCGGGCCAAATCCAATTTCACTGGATCGAAATCAAGCCCGAGCACTCGGCATCCATGGGCACGTAGCAGTTGGACCGTGAGCAATCCAATGAGACCGAGTCCGGTAACGACCACCGTTTCACCGAGGGTAGGCTGCACAAGACGGATCCCCTGCAGGGCGATGGCTGCCAAGACCGTAAACGCCGCCTCTTCGTCTGAGACTGAGTCGGGCACCTTGGCACAGAGGTTGGTAGGAACACTCACCACCTCGGCATGTTTCCCGTTTGATATGACGCGGTCTCCAAGTTCAAAACCGGTAACACCAGTTCCGATGGAGGCCACGCGGCCGACATTACAATATCCGAGCGGCAGCGGCTGATCCAGCTTGTTAAACACCGCCTCGAGTGTTGGCTGCAGTCCATCGGTGCGAATTTTATCGAGCACAATTTTGACCTTCTCGGGCTGCTGACGGGCCTTGTCGATCCACCCCGCTTTACCGAACTCGACTAGCATACGTTCGGTACCTGCCGATACCAACGTGTGCGACGATTGGATTAGAAGCTGCCCTGCCGAAATTGCTGGCACTGGCACATCGGCTACTTGTGTTGAACCGTCTTTAAGGCTTTGTAGGATTTGCTTCAATGTTATTCCTCACCCATTCTTCAACAGTTCACCTTCAGCAGAATCTTTCCCGAGGCAGATCGAATTGGTTCTGATATGATTTTAATACTCCAATCTAAGTCTAGATCGTTTAGATTCAGACCGCTCATTATTGCCTCATGATCTTGACCGGTCGATCTTGGTACCACTAATATTGAAATCTTGCCTAAAAATTCTTGACGAACCTGTATATGTTTAATAAACTCGAATGCGTCATGGTGTCGACCGAATATTATTGCTGTAAGAGAATGCTTCATCCCATTTTTGTCGACTATATAATCGCCAACTCGCCCCTCGAGTATCCGAAATGATAATGACCCATTAACATTCGATATGGGCTCTATTAAATCACCTGTGTCATATCGAATAAAAGGATGAACCCGATTATGAAGCGAAGTGCAAACAAGTCTGTATGCTCCACTTTTCGGATCTGGTACAGCTTCTGCAAAACCGTATGTTGGAAATGATTCATATATGCCTTTGGCTGTTTCACGGGCGAGTATAGCCATTTCGCTGTGCCCATACCAGCTCACAACATTTGTTGATAACACGTCTTCTATCACAGTTCTGTAAACGGGGACTGGATATTCAGAACCAAGAAGGATTCCAAAAAGATTGCTTCGAAATCTCGAGAACTTCTCTCGGTCAACCCTCGTACACTCATGCGCAAACTCTGCAACTAAACTGGGGTAGCCATGAATCCATCGTATCACATCCCGACGCGGCAGCTCAATAACAGCTTTAACAACATCAGACATCGGGGCACTCGCGTTAACGATGTATTCGTTGTGTACGGCATTGTATCGTAATATTTGCTTTCTTTCGAAATGCTTACCTCTTAGTGTTAATTTGAGGTGGTTGGGCTTATAACCCCGTGCTTTCCATATGTAATGCATGTGAGCCCACTCTCGCGCAAAGGCTTGTCGATCAAGATAAAACTCCAACGGTTGACCAGATGTGCCACCAGTATTGATTTTTAAACCTTTCTTACTGTTTGTTGATCGATTGAAAAGAGAAGCATTTTGCATGTCGATTTTACTGACGATTGGAATATTATTCCAATCGTCAGCAGATTTTAGGCCATCAATTGTAAAGCCGTGATTTGCATAGTAGCTTTGATAAAATGGAATCGATTGTAGTGAGTGAGCTACTAAATTGCGCAGATTGAGAAAATTCTCTTCTATCGAGTATTTATCTATTGTATACCATTTTCTAACACTCCATGACATTCTAGAATAGCACAATCCAAGACGGAATGTGAATGGCACATGGACAAAATATTTCGATACACTCGATGGCGTAGATTCAACCAATTGTTTCAAATATTTACCAAAATTCATCAATCTAAGCTTTGAATCGCTCCTGGATGTGGATCTCCGAGAACTGATTCAGGCAATTTTGTTTCACACCCCGTGGTGTGCATCTCCATCAATTTGTATTCAATAGTTCTCCTAACCCATACTCTCAATCTGGCCCATGCAATACCTTGTGAACCTGATATCCATGGTTTAGAGTAGCAAATGTTAACAATAAATTGAATGTGATATCGTAATGGAATTCTATTGTAGTTTTTTTTAAACCACATACGCCTCTCGAGCCTTGTCCCAAAAAGTCGTGGTTCTACCGCTAACTTAGCATTTCTAAAGCGAGAAAGTGCCTCCGCTGTCGTGTAGAGATTTTGCTTGGTAATCCAATGGTGAAGACTTGGGCTATCATGATGCTCTAATGTTCCTTCTACATGCAATATTTCCCCATCGATTAAAGGGTGTTCATTGACACTAACATCAGTAAATTTGCACGATCCTGTTTTCCATACTCGGACTACTTCTTGAAGAATTGGTAGTGGTCTACCCATAAACCAAAGTCTGCGATCTATTGATAAACCCCTACATCTATTTGATAGTAATTCTCCCGAAATATTAATTTTGAGTTCGTCTGTCAATCGCTCATCTGGATCAAGTTTCATGGTCCAAGGCGTCGTAATGGGTAGTTGCGATATTGCATAGTTCCACTGGTTACCAAAACCCCGAAATCGCCTCTGCACGACATGGACCCCGTGTTTAAGTGCAATATCGATTGTATCGTCAGTGCTGTAGCTGTCAACTATAAATACTTCCCTTGCCCAACCTTTGAGATTTTCTAAAACTGCCTCCATATTGTGGCCTTCGTTGAGCGTTATCATTATCACAGCGATGGGGGCGGTACCTGGCTGCCACGATGTATGATCTGAATTTAACATCACGAAAGTTGAATGAATTCTGGTGTTCGGCTCTTAAAACCAGATAACACCCATTCATAAGCCTTCTCCATATTTCCAGCCACTGACTCCCAGCTAAAGTCACGTCTCATCCAATCCCTGCCGTGGGCACCCATTTCGTGTAATCTATCGGTTGATGTGCTCATGGCGATGGCCATTGTTTCTATCAGAGTATCGACGTCGTGGTCAACCCACCAGCCGCAATCATTTGAAACAAGTCCACTCCAAGGCGTGCCTTTACTTGCGATTACTGGACACTCATGAGCAAGTGCTTCGGCTACAACCATTCCGAAGTTTTCTGTATGTGATGGCAAGATCAGCACGCCTGCTTTTCGATAGGCATCACTCTTTTCAACTCCATAAAGCGGGCCAGTGAAACGAACCTTATAAAGATTGTAGTCTGCTACCATGTTCTTCAAATACTGCTCGTAGGATGGATCACCACTACCAATAATTGTTAATTCCCATTGATGAAACTGAGGTTCTAATATCTGCCAAGCCTGAAGGATTCGGTCAATGCACTTTGTTGGATGTAAGCGCCCGACATATATCAATTGGCTTGGTTTCTCTTTTGTGTCGCGGTTGCTCAGATCGGGCAAATCGATACCATTTGGAATGATAGCAACTGGCGCTTTGAAACCATGTGCTCGAATGTCGTGGTACTCGGCAATACTTGTTGCATGAAGTAAATCTGCATGCTTGAGGAGATTCCATTGAAAGGGTTTGAGTAGTCGCTTTAGGTGTTTGGCACGGCTCATTGCCCATGGTGAAAGTGTCCCTCGTGGTGAACAGACTAACTTAGCACGTTTGCCCGGCACGATTAAACCTGCTGCTACATTTATCATCGACCACAGGCTATGATTGTGGACTATGTCAACCGCATTCGCTCGCCTCATTATTGATTTTGTCAAACTCGTCGATACTTCGAAACGTTTTAATATGGGCCATTCGGAGTGTGTTTCGATAGTTACATTTGGGATATTATGTCGAGCAGCTATACACAGGAGATCAACAGTATGCCCTCGAAATGCCAATGATTCACAGAGTCGAGTAACCGAATAAGCTGGTACCGAAGCTTCTCTATCGAACCTAGGCCCGAGTT
>CAYZWQ010000185.1:1685-5059 GCA_964481355.1 uncultured Chitinophagales bacterium | reverse complement strand
CGCCTCGATGGCACGGACCGCCATGCGTCCCAAACTGATCCCCATTTTACCGGCGATGCCAAGGATGATGATGTCGCCCTCCAACCTGCCCATCATGTCGACCAGTGCCGGGGTGGGCTCCGATAGTGCAATTTCCAAGGATTCTTCTGTGTGCATGCGAGAAACGTGAACTTTTGGTTTGATGATCAAAATACTCAATTAGCCCGATGCCCACAATCCAACCCTTGCCCTTGCTCTTGCTCTTGTTCTTGTTCTTGCTCTTGTTCTTGTTCTTGCTCTTGCTCTTGTTCTTGCTCTTGCTCTTGCTCTTGCCATCGCTCCCGCTCCCATTTCACATTAATTGTGCAATTCCATATCATTGGATGGTTAACGGCCATATACATCAAAAAGGGGAATTCGTATGCTGAAGAAAATCTTGTTGGGAGTTGTGTTCATTTTTGGAATTCTACTCTTGGTAGTGCTCATGCAACCGTCGGAATATTCTGTTGAGCGTTCGGCCAGCTTTCAAGCATCCGATTCTGTCGTGTATTCACAGATCAATGATTTCCGCAACTGGGCTGCTTGGTCACCGTGGGCGAATTTGGATACGAACATGACCGTGACCTACGATGGTCCGGTGTTGGGAACGGGTTCACAGTACATGTGGAGTGGAAACGAGGATGTCGGAAGCGGCAAGATGATGATCATCGGAAGCATCCCGAACAGCTACATTGAAATCCAGCTCGACTTCTACGAGCCGTTCCCATCTACTAACAAGACCGTATTCACCATTTCGGGCGACAGCACCCAAAGCACCGTAACCTGGACCATGAGCGGGCAGAACAACTTCATGGCGAAAGCGTTCGACCTGTTCTTCGACATGGACGCCATGATAGGCACCGACTTCGAGAAGGGCTTCGCCAACTTGAAGGAGATCGTTGAGTAGTTAGTAGTAGAGTAGTAGGGTAGTTAGTGGTTAGTGGTGTATGCCGAAGGCATCTCACTTCAATCAAAACGCCTTGTCATCCTGTAAGGACCTATCCCGTAGGGATCTATACTAACAACTACTCTACTACTCTACTGATCACTATTCAGCCTGTCCAAGTGGTCCTGCAGCTGAAGGGCGTCGATCACCTGGCCGATTTCGCCCTTCATGATATCGTCGAGGTTGTATAGGGTGAGCCCGATGCGGTGGTCGGTGAGACGCCCCTGTGGATAGTTGTAGGTGCGGATTTTAGCCGAGCGGTCGCCCGTCGACACCTGGCTTCGCCGACTCTCCTCGCGCTCCTTGCGCTTCTTCTCGTACTCGGCCTCATACAGACGCGTGCGAAGCATCACCATGGCCTTTTCCCGGTTCTTCAACTGAGATCGCTCCTCTTGGCACGTTACCACCACACCTGTCGGCACGTGCCTGATGCGCACGGCAGAGTCGGTGGTGTTCACGTGCTGGCCACCGGCCCCTGTCGACCGGTAGGCCTCAAACTCCAGATCTGCAGGATTGATGTGGATGTCGACCTCCTCAGCCTCTGGCAACACGGCCACCGTAGACGCTGATGTATGCACCCTGCCCTGCGATTCCGTCTCCGGCACCCGTTGCACCCGGTGAACGCCGCTTTCATATTTCATCTTCCCGAAGACTTCACTTCCTGTGAGGCTGAAGACTATCTCCTTGAAGCCGCCTTTCGACGACTCACTCATGTCGAGCATTTCCAGGCGCCATCCATTTTTGTCGGCATAGCGTCGGTACATGGAGAAGAGATCGCCGACAAAGATGGCGGCCTCATCCCCACCGGTGCCCGCACGGATCTCAACGATGGCATTGCGGGAGTCTTCAGGATCTTTGGGAACCAGCAGCAATTTTAGCTCTTGCTCGAGGCGTTCG
Organism: uncultured Chitinophagales bacterium; assembly: GCA_964481355.1. Taxonomy (GTDB): domain Bacteria; phylum Bacteroidota; class Rhodothermia; order Balneolales; family CAYWCV01; genus CAYWCV01. The sequence goes on along the minus strand of CAYZWQ010000185.1, from coordinate 3,198 downwards.
AGCTCACCCACCAACTCGGAGTTTTCGGCTTTGGCAATTTCGGCAAGCTCAGGATCCATCTCGATGAGCTCCTTGTTGGAGGCGTAATCGGACCTGACCTTCTCATACCGCTTGTAGGCGTCGGTGATCTTCGACAGATCGGCATGCTCCCTGCTCAGCTCGGCGTACCGCTTCTGATTGTCGAAGATGGCAGGATCGCTCAATGCGACACTCAATTCTTCGTATCGCCTGCGAGCCTGCTGTAGTTTGTGATCTATGTCCATGAGATGGTCTTCAAAAATGGCTATCTTTGCAGACGTCAAATTTAACAATTTCGAAGGCCACTACGGCATAGCATTTTACGTATGAGCATCGATTTACGGGCCGACTTGCGATTGGGGATCCTGGGTGCGGGCCAACTGGCCAGGATGTCGGCCTACCAGGCATTCCGTTACGGCATCGAAGTATCGGTGTACACTGGAACTACCTCGGGGGGCATGGAACCGACGGCCTTGGTGACCCCCTATTCGGCAAACGGCACCTTCGATGACATCGACGCCATGGTGGACTTCGCCCTAAACTGTGACGTTGTCACCCTCGAGAACGAGTTCATCGACGCCGATATTCTGCACCGGGTTCGCGAGGCGAGCGGCAAGCCGATGTACCCTGCCCCAGAAACATTCGAACTCATCGGCGACAAGCGCAGCGAGAAGGAAACGTTTGAAGGTGCAGGCATTCCGGTGACGCCTTGGGCCGTGCTTCCGACAGCTGCAGATGCGCACGCATTCGGCGAGACGCATGGCTATCCGTTTGTCATCAAATCCAGCAAAGGCGGATACGACGGGTATGGCAACGCCACCGTCCGGTCAGCCGACGAAGCCAAGGAAGCATGGGGAGCCCTCGGCGGGAATGCGCGCCGCGAAGTGATCGCAGAGGCATTCGTCGACTTCAAGATGGAGCTGGCCGTTCAGGTTGCCCGCAACCGTACGGGAACGGTAGTGTATCCGTGTTGCGAGAGCATCCAAGAAGGCCACATCTGCAAGACGGTGATCGCTCCTGCCCGTATCAGCGAATCGCTGCGTCACAAAGCCGAAGAGATGGCTGTAGCTGCGGTCGAAGCCATCGATGGAATCGGGCTTTTCGCATTCGAGTTTTTCCTTACCAAAGATGACCACATCCTTCTCAACGAGTCGGCACCGCGACCGCATAACTCGGGTCATTACACCATCGAGGGGTGCGTCACATCCCAGTTCGAGAATCACGTGCGAGCTGTGATGGGGCTGCCATTAGGTTCCACGCGTTTGCGCCGTAACGCAGCCGTCATGGTGAATCTGCTCGGCAAACGAAATCACGCCGCCCTTGCAGAAAACACGCAAGCACTGTTTCACACAGAAGATGCGCATCTTCACATATACGGTAAAGGAAGCTCAAAAGTTGGACGTAAGATGGGTCACGTCACCGTACTTGGCGACGACGTCGACACCACCCTGAACAGAGCCACGTGGCTCGCCGACCATATAATCCTGTAACCTGA
>CAYZWQ010000185.1:0-1675 GCA_964481355.1 uncultured Chitinophagales bacterium | reverse complement strand
GACCGGTGAATCCATGAGTACATCGAACATCAAAATCGGAATTGTGATGGGGTCGGACTCCGACTGGAAAACGATGAAGGCTGCAGCGGATATCTGCGATCAGTTCGGTGTCGCCTATGAAAAACGCGTAGTTTCAGCGCATCGGACACCCGACGACATGGCCAACTACGGGCGCACGGCCGCCGAAAGGGGCTTGCATGTGATCATCGCAGGTGCCGGAGGTGCCGCCCACCTTCCAGGAATGCTCGCCTCGCACACGCTTCTTCCGGTGATTGGGGTACCCGTGATGAGCAAGAGCATGAACGGCCTCGACAGCCTGCTGTCGATCGTTCAGATGCCCAAAGGAATTCCCGTCGCAACCGTCGCAATAGACAACGCCGCCAACGCCGGCCTGCTTGCATTGCGTATCCTCGCCCTCAACGACGCCAAGCTTCTGTCGGCACTCACTGCCTGGAAAGAAGAGGTCGCCGCCGAGTCCCGCAAAAAGACAGAAAACTTGACATGATGAAAGCATATATCCCGTACAAAGTGAGGGATCTATGCTTCCTTTGACCCTTGATGTGTCATCCTGAGCCAATAACCGTGCGTAGTGATGGTTAAGCGAAGGACCTACGAAAAGACGTCTTTGATCTTTGAGAAGAAGTCCTTCTTCTGATCGCTCCGTGAAGCAGGGTCGAAATTCTTGCCCCCTCTGAGCGCCTCCACTTGCTTTCGTTCGGCGTCCGTCAGGTTGGTGGGTATATACACGTGAACCTCGACAAATTGGTCGCCGGGCGTCTTTGTGTTCAACCCAATGATGCCCTTGCCTTTCATGCGAAGCAGCTTGCCCGGTTGCGTGCCAGCCTCCACCTTGAGTTTGGCCCTGCCTTTAAGAGTCGGAACCTCGACCTCAGTACCAAGAATCGCGTCGGCCACACTCAGCTGCAGATCGTAGAAAATGTCATCACCCTCACGGCGGAAGACATCATTCTCGGCCTCCTCGATGATCACGAGCAGGTTGCCGGGCTCGCCGCCTCGGATGCCGGCATTCCCCTGGCCTCGGAGCGTGATGTAATTTCCGTTCGACACGCCCGAAGGGATCTTCACCTTCACGGTCTCCTCACCCTTGACACGACCCTCACCGCCGCAGGCAGTGCATTTGTTCTTGATGACTCGGCCTTCGCCGTAGCACGTCGGGCAGGTTTGAACATTCACGAACTGGCCGAACATCGTGTTGGAGACCTGACGGACCTGTCCGACACCGTTGCAAGTACCGCACGTCATGAAATCATCGCTCGACTCCGCGCCACTTCCGTTACACTTGCGGCATGAGATGTACTTCTTGATCTTGAGCGTCTTCTCGGTGCCGAAGGCGATTTCGTCGAGGGTCAACTTCAGGCGCAGCTTCATGTCGTCGCCGGGCTGGCCGACGCGCCGCTGCGACCGCGAACGTGCCTGACCGCCAAATCCACCAAACATGTCACTGCCAAAAATATCGCCGAAGCGGCTGAAGATATCTTCGAAGGTTACATTTTGGAAGTCCGGCTCGTTGTACCCGCCACTGTGCAGACCAGAGTGCCCATAGCGGTCGTAACGGGCCCGTTTATTGTCGTCCTTCAACACGTCGAAGGCCTCGGCGGCTTCCTTGAACTTCGCCTCAGCCGACGGGTCATCGGGGTTGCGGTCGGGGTGCAAC
>CAYZWQ010000184.1:832-5094 GCA_964481355.1 uncultured Chitinophagales bacterium | reverse complement strand
AGTTAATTTCTCTCCTGAACACCCAGGCCAGGCAATTCATTCAAACGAACTTTGCCGTCAGCCCCTACCGTAAGTCCTGAATACGGATCCTCCGAAATAAGGATATGACTGTCGAGGTCGCAGAAATCGGCCCAAAGGGCGACGATGGCGGCCGCAGTGTTGGCTACCGACGATTCAAGCATGCATCCGACCATCACTTTCAGACCGTATTGGCGTGCCTTCCACAGATGGTGAAGAGCCGGGACCATGCCGCCGGTTTTCATGAGCTTGAGATTGATGCCATGATAACCGCGAGCAATTTGAGCCATGTCTTCGGCACCAGTGAACCCTTCGTCAGCGATGATCGGAACGGGTGATCCCAGCTTCAGCATCGCCAGTTCGTCGGTCATGTGTGCAGGCATGGGTTGCTCGACCAGTTTCACATTCATGCGGTGCATGAACCGTGCAAGGTCGATGGCCTCTTCGGGGTCGGTCCATCCCTCGTTGGCGTCAATCCACACTTCTTTGTGCGTCAGGCTGCGTATGAGCCGGATAATGTCGCGGTCGTCGTTTGTTCCAAGCTTTACTTTAAGTACGGGGTATGGCTCCGCTTCGGCCACTTTTTGGCGGAGCATGTCCTCAGAGTCAATCCCAATGGTGAACGATGTGGTAGGTCCGACTGTGCCTGGGGCATTCCAAATGCGATGCAGTGGCAAACCGATCGATTTCCCCATGAGGTCGGCGTATGCCATTTCGATGCCAGCGCGCACCGATCCCTCGTGCGGATACAGTTCGTCCAGGAAGTTGTGGAGCTCGACCATGTCGAGCGGGTTCTTGACACGAGAGGGATCAAAACGCTTCACAGCTTTTCGGACGGTGTCGACCGTCTCGTCGTAGCGCTTGTTGGGGGCGAATTCTCCGTAGCCGACCATACCGTTTCGCTCGACCTTGAGCAACAGGTTCGAAGCGACCGTGCGGGATCCACGGGTGATGGTGAACGCATGCTTCAGAGGCAGATTCAATTCACTGAGATTCAGTGTATCCATATCAGAGGTCGATGTACTTGAAGTATTTGAGGAGTTCAAGCCATACCCATGCAACCGGTGCAGACAGCATCATGGCATCGAAACGGTCGAGAACCCCGCCGTGACCTGGGAGCAGGCTTCCGGAGTCTTTCAAATTGGCCTTCCGTTTGATGCGGCTCTCGGCAAGGTCTCCGATCGGGCCAAAAATCGACACGAGAAGAATGAGCGGCCAAACCAAAGTCAGATCGATTTCTTTTCCGCCAGGTGTAAGCCACATGGCAAGCAAATAGCCCAGAGCGGCACCCAAAAAGCCGCTGATAAATCCTTCCCATGTCTTTTTCGGGCTGATCTTTGGCGCCAGCTGATGCTTACCGAACATTTTGCCGCCGAAGTAGGCAAAACTGTCGTTGCCCCACACCATGAGGATAACCATGAGGAGAAGAAAGTATCCCTGAGAATCTGTGCCGCTGTTCCGTAACAGGAGCATCGTGTTCATCATGAGCGGGATGTAGGATCCAATGAAGATGCTGCTCACAATGCGGTTCATGCGCTCGTCGCTGCTCCGCAACGCACCACGCATCACCAGAATGAAGAGCATCACCAACAGCGTCGGCAGGAAAAGCGGGTTATAGGGCTGTGTCAGAATGACAGCGCCCATTGTGAGACTCCAGGCAAGGCTCACCTCGGCTCCCATCAGCTTAAAAATGTTCGACAACTCCCACTGCATGAGCCAGACCAGCACAATGACGGTCGCAATGAAATACCATCCACCCAACCACACCACGGCCAAGAACGCCGGTGCGGCGACAAGCCCAAAGACAATCCTCTTTAGAAACTCATTCAAGTTCTTGGGCGTTACTCGAAGTCGTCGACGTCGATCTGTTCGTTATTCCAGTCAGAGAGGGCCAAACGGGCTGCGTTGACTTGGTCGTCGGGAACATAAAGCCATATTTGAGCCATGTCTCCCACGTTCAAACTGTAGGCTCTGTCGCGTTTGTTGAGGATGTTGCATTGAATGTCGCGGCTTTCCAGATAACCCTTGACGAGTTCCGCATCGTACTCGGTACCCGTCTGATAGACGCAGGTCCAACCTGGAATTTCGCTAGCTTGATGTCCAAACATCATCGACCTCCGCTGGTTTGGTTTGTCGTTGCATATAATAAAGTACGACATAGACCAAGACAATGCTACCAAAAGCAAGCCAAAGGGGAGGCATTTCGAGATTGGAATCGGTGAGCGGAGAGTCGGGCATGAACTTCACAAGAAGCACGCTGAAGGCGTTGTTCACAAAGTGCGCCACCATGGCCGGTATGAGCGAGCCTGATTTGACGGTGACCCAGCCGAGGAAGATCCCAATCATGGCCAACGGAATGACCTGGCTCAGGCGGAGGTGATAGAATCCGAAAATGATGCCCGTGATGAGGATGGCCGTCCATGCCGCCTTGGTGCGGCGAAGCAGGTTGAGAGCAAATCCTCGGTAGAGAATTTCCTCGCAGATGGCCGGCACCATGGCCACGTGGAAAAGTGCCAGTGCGACGTTGAAGTCGCTCTTGAGAAACCCCTCAATCATTTCGGTCTGCTGCCGTTCGAGTTCCAGTAAAAACGCCGGAAGCGGGATGAGTGTGTTCAACCACGCGAGCAGCCATACAGTCGGGGCGCCTACAATGATGAGAAGCGATGCCAATGCCGTGTATCTCCATACTGATGCATCCCGTTGCATGGGAAGCATCTCACTCCACGATCTGCGCTTCACAAAATAGATGACTGGAAGGGTTAGCACTCCGAAGGCAAGAATTTGGCCCATTGAGTTGCCCAAAAACAAGATGTCGAAATGTTCGGCAAGCCCCTCGGGTGAAGCGATCGCGGACAAATCGGTCCCAGGCGTGGCAAGGAGCCCGACGACCACCACAATTGCGGCAATTACCTGAAACGCGACGAATGCTATCAGAATCCACCCGTAGGTGACCAACCAATCAGGGAAGCCGGCCCGCTCAGCCCTGGACTGAACGGGCTTTTCGACGGCAGTCACTACAATTGGCTCAGTAAATTCCCCTTCTGGTCTAATTACTTCCATGGGACTTAGAGGGTCTCTTCTTTCTTGGAGAATACGGCCGCTCCGATCATACCCGTGATCAGGTTCACGACGCCGAACATAAGAGCGCCAACACCAAGCCCCATCAGGCGGGTCGACATCTGTGTCGGATCGTTTGCCATCATCTGATCCATGGCCTGCTGGCGTGCTGCCTCGTTCATTTCAGGGATGGAGTCGATGGCGCCCATCATGGCGTTCATCATGTTCTTGGTCATGTTGGGGTCAACAAAGTCCCACAGGATTCCGAGAACGCCGGAAATGAGGGCAATTAGCACACCTGTTACTAGTCCCATCACAGCCCCCTTGCCCACGGGTACACGTACGTCGTTCGCTTTTATGTAGCTTCTCACCACCAATAGTCCGGCGATGGCGGCAACGAGGCATATCACCCCACCTGCAATGGATGGGAAAAACATGACCGTCATCGACGGCTCCATGTTGATGACCGTGTAAGAGACCACCAAATTGCCAATGAAGGCAACAATGGCGAAGATCATCGCAAAGCGAAGTGCCAACGGCATGTAACTTTCGTTAGTTTGTTCCATGTGCGTGTAAATTTGGTTTATGTTTGAATTCTCCCGCCAACAACCATGCAAGACTCAAGCCAAAGAGTGCTCCGAGGATGATACGGCTTTGATGCGAATTCATCCAAACTCCCATTAAATTTCCGACGAAGTCGACAATAATGAACAATAAAGTCGCAACAATGGATTGAATGGCTCTTTTTTTTCGGAATGGCAACCCGATGTGGATCACGACCGGAAACAGGGCCAATCCAGTCAAGAAAGAACTGTAAATGCCAAAGCAACGGCTGCATACCGCCATTGCCACCCCGTTCATTGAGAGGGAACGGTCATGTTGTTGGTGACACAGCGAATCGAAGGCCTTGAGGCTAATCTGGTGGTAGAAGTGGCCGCTTTCGAGGCCGAAGAGCCCACCCCCCATCGAAACGACAAAGAGAAGCGCGCCGAAAAAGACAAGCACGCCATACCAGAGGGGTGAGAACTGTTCGTAATCCCGTACATGCGACATATCAGGAACTACGCCTTTCGCCGCTAAAGGTTACAAGCCTGCCGCATTTTTCAGTCCGTCGGCGAAATACGCCGGAGTTCGGATCGGACGCCTGGTGGAGGCGTCCATGAACACGAGCACCACGTTTCCGACAG
>CAYZWQ010000184.1:0-822 GCA_964481355.1 uncultured Chitinophagales bacterium | reverse complement strand
AGCCTTCAGACGCTCGCCAGAAACGTCGGTTATCTTGTACCATGTATCGAGCTTGACTCCGGGCTCCGTGAACAGGAAGGTGTGAATGTTGAACGGTTCGTCGTAAAGCAACGGCTCCTTGTAATCGACGGCCGCATGCACCACTGGCAGCATGACTCCCCTCGACTCAAGATCGGAGTAGGTTAGCCCGAACGTGCGGATCATCTCGGTCCGTGCCACTTCGAAATAGGCCAGATAGTTGCCGTAGTAGACATAACCCATCTGGTCGGTTTCGGAGTAGCGACTTCGCAGGTTCAACACATGACTCAGAAGCGGCTTGCTGTCCGGGAAGACCAACGGCATGCTACTCGTTCACTTCGATGTGAACGCCCATCGCACTGTATTTCTCGACACGCTGATGCACAAGCTCGGATGAATCCATCTTGCCCAAACGGGTGAGGCTATCGACGAGCTGCTTCTTCAGGAGTGTTGCCGCTTCCTTGTGGTTGCGGTGGGCACCGCCTTTAGGCTCCGGAATCACACCGTCGATCACGCCGAGTTGGATCAGGTCGCTGGCAGTAAGTTTCAAGGCCGCGGCCGCCTGCTCCTTGTACTCCCACGTCTTCCACAGGATGCTCGAGCACGACTCGGGAGAGATCACCGAATACCAGGTGTTCTCCATCATGTAGACCTCATTGCCCATTCCGATTCCGAGAGCCCCGCCGCTTGCCCCCTCGCCGATGACCACGGTGACGATGGGCACATTGAGCACCGCCATCTCCATCAAGTTACGCGCAATGGCCTCAGCCTGGCCCCTCTCCTCGGCTTCCAAGCCAGGGAATG
>CAYZWQ010000183.1:0-5138 GCA_964481355.1 uncultured Chitinophagales bacterium | reverse complement strand
GCCTCCCCCCACACCCACGGCAACGCCGCGGGATGATGGGGGGAGGCCTTTTTATTTTCAATCGACAGGATGGGAAGGAAAAATCTCGCCTTTGTGCTTCTATTTCAGTAGCTTGCGCTCTGTGTCAACATCAATAAAACGTACAGCAATGCTCAAGAAAATAATGCTCGCGCTCACAGTTGTTATTGCTATGATCCTAAGTCTAGGATCGCTTCATGCAGAGGCCCAACAACTGCCTACAATAAATTTCTTTGAAAAATATCTTCAATCAGTCACCAATGGAGTCGACAAGTCGACATCCAGCACGCAATCGTCAACTCATCAGGTAAACGTTAGTTACAGTGAGGATTTGAGTACGCTGAAAGTCGGTGACGAACTGATTTTGACCGTCACGATCAAAAACACCACCAATGAACCCATCACGGGTTTTGGGACTATCGTCAACCTGCCATTTTCATTTATCAGTGGACCTCCGGTAAAATCAACAGCTGATGAGATCGATTTCATTTACGGCTATTTGTTCAGCATCGGTGATTTTTTTGGCATCAAGGACATCGAATTCTCGCATGGACAATTTTACAATACGCCATTGATTGGAGTTAACAAGCAAGCTGGTTCTGTTAATCCCGATGAATCCATTAATATCAGTCATGATGGATACAATGTCGGTTCATACGATGGAGTACCCCCCATTTTTGTTTGGTTGATCGACCCATCCACAAAAAACAACATGATTGCTCCCGGTGAGTCTGCTGTCCTGGAACTCACCTTAATAGCTGAAATGCCAACGGACATTGATTTTAAACAAGTTGCATCCGATAACAACGTGAACGACATACTTGATGATCCGTTCATGTTCAACACGGTCATCATACCGTTTGATAACTTCGATGTCTATGAATACCAGGCATCATACAGCATCAGCCCGCCCGATGAGGATTTACCCCCTGTATCTTTTTACATGACATCCTTTGGGTTGGAGTCGTCGGATGCCGGGAACCTGGCGGGATATTACCTTACAATTGTAAACCGTGACTTTTCGTCGACGCTTCACCTCGATATGAATGCCACGATGCCCAAAGATTTCTTCGCGGAATTCTTTAAAACGTTTGGGTACTCAGGACCACCCGCTTTAGGCTTTGGTTCGTATCACTCCATCTTTTCCCAGTTTTATCCGCCATTCATCCCCGTTAAGGCCACTCATGGCAATCAAAATGGCGACACTCAACTCAACGGATATTCGTATTACCCCTATTTCAATTACAGGTTGTTGCAACCCGAAGGTCAATCCGATCTACACCTTCTTTTTGAGAAAGATGATTATTGCATCCTGAAAACCACCGATATCGACGACATTGAGTGCCCGGGCATCGTGATGCCCCCTGGTATCATGACCATATTCATCCAAGGCACACCTATGCCCAATGGCAATGGAACATCCATGACCATGGAAGCTCAGCTTGATTTCATTGATGCATACGAATTTTATCCTCCACCGATTAATCCACCGCCATTTCCTCCCAAGGCAGTCGCAGCGGGCAGCATCGAAGAGCATTTCGAGTCCCTATTTCCGCTCGAGGACTCCGCTTCGTTTGATGTCTCGCCAATTATTGTCACATATGATATATCAAACGACAGCTGCCCGGTAAACGGAGACGAAATTGGCTACACCATGACCGTGCAGGGTATCGATTACCCTCGTTTGCCAGGACGTTTCAGCATCTATCAGCGTGTGGACGACAAACAGGACGTAACCTTGGTCGATTTTCAGCGCCCCAACGAACTCGACCCCGATATTCCGTCGATCACAGAATTTATAATGAATTACGGAAACAATGGTGGATTATGGTACATGTATGATCGACTGTCGTCATTCGCGACGAAGTCGTCATCTGAGTCACTCATGGATGAAGAATTCCCCTCGCCTGAGGAATTAGTGACTAATTATGTAAACACCTTCCAAGTTCTGGTCAATGCCGACGTGAGTACCACTGAAAACTCCTTGGCAACGAGTGAGGCGCGTTTGACCCATTTCCTGGATCTGTCCTACAACAATATTGAATTTGGCAAGACGGTGAGCCAAGCGTCTGTAGATCATGATAATTTCGAAATTCCAGGTTACATACCAGAGGGATTCATATTTGATCTCATTTATGACACAGAGGTGGAAGTGAACTGCTATTCCGACATCTCAGGGGTTAAATATCTCGACATAAATGGTAATGGCACACGCGACGGCGGCGAGCTTGGCTTGGAAGGGGTGGAAATCATACTCAGAAACCTGAACAACGAGATTGTAGCAACTACCGTCACAGGCTCGGATGGCAGTTATATCATCGAAGAGGTACCGCCTGCGTACTATGCCCTAAGTGAGGTGGTGCCAGCAGGGTACGCACAAAGTGAGCCCGGATCGATCAATTCGTTGCACCATAATGTTAAAGCGGTGCCCGGCGTTGACTTGGAGGGACTTAATTTCGGGAATTACCAACCATCGTCATTGAACGTGCTTGTTTTCCACGATTACAACAGAAATGGCGTCAAGGACAATGACGAACCCTTGATTTTAGATTGGGATGTGCGTTTAGGCCAAGAGACGTACCAATATGATAAAACGCTCTCAACAGGTGAAGCCAACGGCGCCCTGTTCACGGATCTGAGACCAGGCACCTACACGCTGTCGGGTGAGCTTCCCGAATACTGGGTTGTGACCACCACAGAGGAGCCTCTCTCAGTTGACATTCAAAATGGCAGTACGAATGAGCTGATGATTGGACGCGATTTCGATGAGGTGAGCTCACCGGATGTGGCCACCGCAATTATTCGTGGCTCGGTTTTCAATGATGTTAATGCCGATGCATCCTGGCACTTCCCGGGCGAGAATGGTCTCAAAGGCCGTTCCATCCAGTTGACCGGTGTGTCGGAGAAGGGTGTCAACGTGAATCGCACCACCACAACCGACGAAATGGGACGCTATGAATTCACTCAGCTGCCGCCGGGCATGTTTGAAGTGCGGCATGCTGCGTCCGACGGTATATCATCTTCGTGGCCCAAGAGTGGCTCACACATCTTGAAGCTGGAAGAGGGCGAGATTATGGGTTCATGGGCCTCGGGCGCACCGGGCGGACCCGGTTGGTTGCAGGCGATTGACGCCGGTGATGACAGCACACCGGCGGTGATGCAGTTGGTGCTCGACTTGGACGGTGATGGCACCGGTGACAGCTATGCATCTGCAACGGGCCGGGCAGAACTTACGCTTGCAGGAACTACAGGGATGGAACAGCGTCCCTTCGTCGTGAACAATGTTACTATGTATGGCCGTGACTCGCAGGGTTCATCCATCCTGTTGGTCACACCCGGAATTTCTCAGGAGGGTGGACTATTGGCTGGATCATCATCTGTTGTCGGCCAAGAGTTGACCTTTGGATTGATCATCGAAATCGACGGGGAGTTCGCCTACAGCACAGGCAGCATGTCATTCGATGGCCAAACCGATCGTTGGCCGATCCGAAACGCCCCGGCCAGATTTAACACGATGCAGGGAGCAGCTGCCGCCGATCTCCGCGATCCGTTCGGTCAGCTGGTGGGAAGAATTCTATTCGCCGAAATCACGCCACTTTACGGCATCGATTTTGGAGCAGAACATGCCGACTTCGGTGATGCCGGACTTCAGAGCGGCACCCTGATGGTGGGTTCTGATATAGTCCCACAGATCACATCGGCTGGACTTTCGTATCCATTCGACGGCGCAAGGCACACGCTTCCGATTGTTGGTGCCAATCTGCCGGTGTTGGGCGCAGGTGTCACGGCCGACAGCGACGGCAAGCCGACCGAAATGGCTGACAGCGATGTCGATGACGGCGTCGTACTGCCTCAAGCAGTAGCGCCGGGCGCATCGTTTACCGCTGAAGTCACCGTGTTGGGTTCGGGTAAATTGAGTGCCTGGATCGACTGGAACAACAATAAATTGTTCGACGCAGGAGAGAAAGTGCTTGACGATGCCGATGTTTCAGGCGACGGTTCACCATACGAGCTAACGGTTGCAGTTCCAAGTGGAGTAGCCAGCGGAAATGTGTTTGTGCGGTTCAGGCTGAGTACACACGCGGGCCTGGGTGCATATGGCCCGGCAGCTGACGGCGAAGTGGAAGACTACGTGCTCACCGTCGACGGCTCACTAGCCGGCGGAGGTGGTGGGCAGCCAACGAACGATCCAGATGCCAATGCGGGTATCCCGACCGAGTTCAGGCTCATCGGTGCGTGGCCGAATCCGTTCAACCCGACCACGAATATCAGTTTCGATCTGCCAGAGGCTGCCTCGGTGAGGGTTGAGGTCGTCGACATGCTTGGCCGTCAGGTCATGAGTCTGGCGCCACGCACCATGGGATCCGGAGCAAACCGGACCATCACCCTCGATGCCGCCAAGCTCTCGAGCGGTGTGTACGTCTACCGTGTGGTTGCCGAATCGGCAACGCAGACCTTCGTGCAAGGCTCGAAGTTCACGCTTGTGAAATAAGACACTTTCTCCTATGCCCCGGGCGATGCCCGGGGCATAGGCCTTTTTTTGTAGCAAATTGCCTTTTTTGTTATATCCATCTAATGCTCTATATTCGTGGCAGTGCTATGACTAACAAATTGCGGTACCATGATGAACGGTTTGCCCCAGAATGTTTTGCTTGCATTCGGTTTTCCGCAACGACACGAGACGGTGCAATCACTGTTGCCCCATGCCACCATTATCGAGCATCAGATTCCTGACAGCGCCCTTGCCGTTGCCGTGTCGCAGTCTGCATCCGCCGTGTTGCTATATGGAAATGCTGATCGGGATAAACTGCTCACCATGACGGGACGTTGGCATGCGCATCCGTTAACAAAGCAACGTCCAATAATTCTGATAGGTTGTGGAAGTTGGAAGTTGGAGGAAGTCGAGCTGACCAACCGTCTTGCGGCAGACGTCTACCTCCCGTCAGAAGTTACTCCATCTATTGTCATTGAAAGCATTGGAAGGATGAACGCCCGATTTCAGAGTCTATCCGAAATGGAGCCTTCAACCAGCTCAATACTTCCGTCGTTCAATGATAAGTTGGAGACAATGCTCAGGGATCAGGCCATGCAACAGACGTTGACGATTACACAGATGGCGC
>CAYZWQ010000182.1:0-5279 GCA_964481355.1 uncultured Chitinophagales bacterium | reverse complement strand
CCTCATCTTTGATGATGCCCGCCATGGAGTCGATGGCCTCCCGCTCGGCATGGTCCTGTATCGGTAAAATGATGCGTGCCAGCGGCTGGCGCACGTTGACGCCGATCTTGTTGCGGATGCGCAGCACCAAGCTCGAAATCTTGCGCGCCAAGTCCATGCGGTGCTCGAGGTCGGCATCAATGGCCGTTTCGTTGACAGCAGGATAGAACGAGGTATGGACTGAAATCTGTGGCTGCCTAACGGCCTCATTCAGGCGCTGGAACAACCATTCGGAAACAAATGGTGCCACCGGACTCATCATCTTGGAAACGGCCAAGAGGCACTCAAACAGGGTCTGGTAGGCGGCCGTCTTGTCCGCCGTGTCGCCCTCTTTCCAGAAGCGGCGACGGCTGCGCCGCACGTACCAGTTCGACATCTCTTCAATGAATTCCTCTATGGCACGAACAGCCTTGGTGGGCTCGTAGGCCTCGAAGTGGTGGTCAGACTCCTTCACGACGGTGTTCTTGCGCGAGATGATCCAGCGATCCATTTCAGGCCGTTCGTCGATGGCAATTGGCTTGCCTGAATAGGTGAATCCGTCAATATTGGCGTAAAGTGCAAAGAAACTGTAGGTATTCACTACGGTGTTGAAGACGCGGCGCTGAATTTCTTTGATGCCATCGGTGCTGAACTTCAGATTGTCCCACGGTGAGGCATTGCTGATCATGTACCAGCGGGTGCTGTCGGCGCCGAACTCCTCAAGTGTGGCAAAGGGGTCGACCGTATTGCCCTTGCTTTTCGACATCTTCTCGCCCTTGGCATCGAGCACGAGTCCATTCGAAACCACATTGAGATACGCTGGCTTGTCGAACAGCATGGTACCCAACGCATGCAGGGTATAGAACCAACCGCGGGTCTGGTCGACGCCCTCGGCGATGAAGTCGGCAGGGAACTGCTCCTTGAAGATGTCTTTGTTCTCGAACGGATAGTGGTGCTGGGCAAATGGCATGGCGCCCGAGTCGAACCATACATCGATGAGATCCGTCACACGGCGCATGGTTCCGCCGCCAGGGGCCGGCCAGGTGATGTCGTCGATGAAGGGGCGGTGTAGATCGAGCTCGGCATCGGCGGCGATTCCTGCCTTCTCGCGAAGCTCGGCCACGCTGCCGATGCACTCCATGTAGGTGGGATCGGTGTCGCTCACCCAGATCGGGAGCGGCGTGCCCCAGTAACGCTGACGCGATATGGCCCAATCCACGTTATTCTCGAGCCAGGTGCCGAAACGGCCGGTGCCGGTGCTCTCCGGCTTCCAGTTGATGGTCTTGTTGATTTCGACCATGCGGTCGCGCACCTCGGTGGTGCGGATGAACCACGACTCGACGGGATAGGACATCAAGGGCGTGCCCTTGCGCCAGTCGTGCGGGTAGTTGTGCAGGTAGGTCTCCTGGCGGAAGAGCACGCCGCTTGCCTTCAGATCGCGGACGATGGACTTGTCGGCGTCCTTGAACCACATGCCCTCGTAGGGCTCGATGGTGTGGTTGAAGCATCCGTCGCGGTCGATCGGATTGTACATCGGGATGCCCTGGCTTTTGCAGGTGTCGAAGTCGTCGGCGCCGAAGGCAGGAGCCATGTGAACGATGCCGGTGCCATCCTCGGTGGTGACGAAGGCGCCCGGCAGAACCCGCCAGGCTTCCGCGCGGTCGATGGTACGCGTGGCGAAGGGGTAAATCGGTTCGTAGGTCTTACCCACCAACTCGGAGCCCTTTATGCTGCGCAGAACCTCGTAGTCGTCCTTCACCACATCCGCCAAGCGGTCGGCGGCGAGTATGAGGTGCTCCACCGTTTCGCCGTTCTGGTGGCGGACAAGCACATACTCGATGTCCGGGTTCACGGCGAGGGCCATGTTGGAAACGAGGGTCCACGGAGTGGTCGTCCAAGCGAGGAAGTACGTGTCCGGTGCCTCGGTGAGGCGGAAGCGCACATATACCGACGGATCCTGAACTTCTTTGTACCCAAGACTCACTTCGTGCGAGCTGAGCACGGTGCCACTGCCCGGTGAATACCATTGGATCTTGTAGCCCTTGTAGAGCATCCCTTTGTCGTACAGCGTCTTGAGCGCCCACCAGATCGACTCGATGTACCGGTTTTCGAAGGTGATGTACGGATCGTCGAGATCCACCCAGTACCCCATGGTCTTGGTGAGGTTGTCCCACAGGTCCTTGTACTTGAGCACGCTCTCGCGGCAGGCCTTGTTGTATTCGGCGATGCCGTATTCCTCGACTTGGGCACGCCCCTTGAGACCCAGCGCCTTCTCGACCTCGATCTCGACGGGGAGCCCGTGGGTGTCCCAACCGGCCTTGCGCTCGACCCGGAAACCCTTCAGGGTCTTGTAGCGGCAGAAGAGGTCCTTCACGGTCCTGGCCATCACGTGGTGGATGCCGGGCTTGCCGTTGGCGGTAGGCGGACCCTCATAGAACGTGAACGGGATGCCGTCGGAGCGGCTTTCCAGGCTCTTCTCGAATACACGATTACTTTCCCACCACGACAGGATTTCCTTCTCCATGTCGGGATAGTTCAACTGTTTTACTTCGGTGAACTTGGGATTCATATTGGGCAGTTGGGATCCGTTACTGTATATTTGATAAGCTTGAAAGATACGCTTTTTTGCGGAAAAACCCGTTTACCCATACAGAACAAACCAACGGATATGATCCTACAATGTATGAATAGGATATCTAGAGTCGCCTATGCTTTGGTCTTGTCAACCGCACTGCTCAGCCTGTATGGTTGCAGTGACGGGCCCAATTATGCAGACACCATCAAAAGCATCGAGCAGGTGGAGGTCATTTTGAAGCAAGCCCAACGGGACGGACTTCCAGAGACCATGAAACTGAGTGCAAACACCCTCGACTCACTCTATGCATCGTATGTATGGCAATGGCCCGACTCCTCAAGGGCACCCCAGTTTATGTTCAACCGCGCGAATATGATGGCCGAGTACGACCAAGACTACGAGGGTTGTGTCGTGCTTCTCGACTCTTTGGTGCAACGTTACCCAGATTCTGAATACACCGAGCGCGCACGCTTCCTGAAGGGATACACACTTTCCAATCACGTTGGGGACACGACGCGTGCGAGGGCAGCCTACGAGGATTTCCTGTCGAAGCACCCTCAGAGCGAGCTTGTACCCTCGGTCGAGTTCGAGATCCGCACGATGGGCAAGTCGATGGACCAACTTGACAGTTTGTTTAATGTCCAGAATTAATCAAATAGGGCTATATTTTGCCCTATGAGCATTTTATCCGACTTCAAGCCAGACTTTCCCATCACCCATGAGCGCCCGTTTCGGGTGTTGTTCGTATGCCTCGGCAACATTTGCCGGAGTCCGACAGCCGAGGGCATCTTCCAGCATCAGGTGATCGAGCGCGGCCTGCAGGCCTACTTCGAGATCGACTCGGCCGGCACGTCGGGCTGGCACGAGGGCGAGCCGGCCAACAGCAAGAGCCGAGCCACTGCCGAAAAAAATGGTGTCAAACTCTTGACCCGTTCGCGTCCGCTCAAGCCCTTCGACCTGTCGTACTTCGACCTGATCGTGCCGATGGACCGCCAGAACAAGCGCGACATCCTCTCGCTCACGCACGACGATGCGCAGCGCGCCAAGGTGGTGATGATGCGGGATTTCGACCATGAAGGTTCCGGCGACGTGCCCGATCCCTACTACGACGCCCTCGAAGGTTTCGAGCATGTGTTCCAAATCTTGTTGCGAAGCAGCTCGGCCCTTCTCGACCGCCTCGAGCGGCACATCCAGCGTTGATTGCACCGATATTTCGTGAAATTTCCCATCGAAATATCGGAGTATATCGAAGAAAATTTTACCGATATCGTTGGGCTCCAACGCGTTCATGGGGGTGACATCAACGAGGCGATGGTGGTTCGCCTTGAAGACGGCGCATCTATGTTCGTGAAGTGGATTCATAAGGCACCGACCGATTTCCTGGCAAGTGAAGCCGAAGGATTGCATGCGCTGAGGTCAGCAGCACACCCGCTCGTCGTACCCGAAGTTCGTGCCGTGAACGTCTTTGACTCAGGAACTCAGGTTCTGATGTTGGAATACTTGTCGCCCGTCGAGCCCACGCTTCCCGATTGGGCAAAAGCCGGCGAAGGATTGGCTGCGCTCCACTCGAACACATCCGATGCGTTCGGTTGGCATGCAAGCAACTACATCGGCACATTGCCCCAGGTAAATACGCATTGTACGTCATGGCCCGAATTTTTCGGCCAGCAACGACTTCGCGGACAATTGGCTTTGGGTTTGCAGAAAGGGGTGTTCGGTGCCGCCTTCGCCAAGCGCCTCGACCGGCTCGTGTCCAAACTTCCCGAACTGCTGCCCGATGCAACTCCTGAGCTCACACATGGCGACCTTTGGTCCGGCAATATCATGTTCACCGAAAAAGGACCGGCACTCATCGATCCGTCCGTCGCTTATGCCCACGGGGAAGCCGACTTAGCCATGAGCAAGCTGTTCGGCGGATTTCCGAATGCTTTCTACGATGCATATAATGGTGCAAAACCGCTCATAGATGGCTGGGAACACCGTATGCCGCTGCTTCAGTTATATTGGGTGATGGTGCACGCCAACCTGTTTGGCGGCCATTACGCTTCACAGTGCCAATCCGTCGTCGATAGGTATGTCCTCTGATTTATATCCAAAGCGCATAGTCAGCCTCGTGCCAAGTCTGACGGAGTTCCTGGTCGACATCGGCGTCGGCGAGCGGCTGGTTGGACGCACCAAGTTCTGCATCCATCCGAAGGGTGTCGTGTCGAACATACCCACCTTTGGGGGCACGAAGAACCCAAAGGTGGATTCCATCGTCAATGCTGGTGCCGACCTCGTGATCATGAACCGGGAAGAAAACCGCCGAGAGGATTTCGAGGCACTTTCTGAGCGCACCGAAGTGCTCATGACCGACATCCTGACAGTCGATGACGCGCTTCACGAATTACGGCGCATTGGAATGGCCGTCGGTTATGAGGCGGCGGCAGATCGGTTGAGCATACAGATTCAGGACGAACTCAATACCAGCTTTGACGATACGGCGGATGTGGCCTATTTCATCTGGAGGGATCCGTGGATGGTGGCCGGCGGCGACACCTACATCAACGACGTGCTCGAACGGTTATTGGACGACGACCGCGACCTGCTCGCCGGCTTCGGGGCGTTCAGCGGCACGGATCGTGCCGAGGCGATGCGTGCGGTTCACGAGCGAGGAAACGAAGAGTCTGGCTCCCGCGTGTCGGCC
>CAYZWQ010000181.1:0-5282 GCA_964481355.1 uncultured Chitinophagales bacterium | reverse complement strand
GATGGCAAAGGGCAGGCTCACAATGGCGGCCCAGCCGATGCCGCATAGGGCCATCATTACGTAGATCATGGTCGGCGACGTTCCATACAGAAGGATGCCTCCGTAGCCGGCCGCCATGAACAGCAGGCTGATCCAATGCGTCTTGACACGGCCAATTTTTCGGGCGATGGGTTCAAGCGCAAATGCGGGCAATATGGCTGCAACAGCGTTCAAAATCAGGAAAGATATCGATACGATGCGACCCATTTCGTCCGCCGTCAACTCAGGGTTTTGATCCTGCACATAAGCATACAGGTAGATGAACATGGTCTGCACCCCAATCCAGCTGAAACTGTGTGCGGCCAACACTTTCCGGAAACCGATGGCTCCGGCTTCATCGCGTGTCTTCCCGACTTCAGACTGCATGAAAACCCTTGCCATCAAAACCACTGTGAGGGCTATCAGCGCCCACTCCGTGTAGTGATGGTCGATGTCGAGGTTCATCACACGCTTGGTCATTCCGAAGAGGGCGTAGAGCGCAAAGCCCCAGAGCGGCATGAGGCTGATCATCACATCGCTGAGCGACGATTTTTGCTGAACACCTGAGTCGCTGTTGGAATGCAGGTCTCGAGGCTCCTCAATGAAAAAAGGCGGAATGATCGAGAAAAGCAGAACAAGGGCGGCTCCAAAGTAGATGAGTACATAATTTCCGAAAATGGCCCCGATGGCGTATGCCAATACACCGAACGATCCCGACACGGTCTGCATCCACGTATAGCCTTGCGTGCGTTTCACGCCCTCGGGGGTGACATCAGCAATGATGGAGCGCGTTGGATTAAAGCTGATGTTGATGGCCAGATCCAAGGTCAACGCCACCGTGATGGCCACACCGATGAGCGCCTCGGCACCCATGGCCGAAGTGATGACACCAATCGACGGCAAGGCAAGGAGCATCAAGGCTGCAAGCACCCCACCGATGAGGATGAAGGGCCGACGCCGGCCACCCCAGAACCACACGCCGTCGCTGATGAATCCGATGAGCACCTGACCGATGATTCCCGCTATGGGTCCGGCAGCCCACACCAACCCCACGTCATGGATGTCAAGGCCAAACTGGGTGCTAAGAATCCAGCTCAGTGCAGATATTTGGACCGACAATGCAAACCCCATTGCCGTCGCCGGAAGGCTCAACAGGGCGAAGAAGGAGCTGGTGAGATTTTTCTGGGCAGCAATCATTAATAATTACGCTTGATTTTGGTTATCGGTTATCAGTTATCGGATCATTGTCACCACTCTACCACTCTACTATTCTACTACTTCACCAACTCAAACACGCCGGTGCTCTTGGGGGGCAGGGTCATGCTGTCTCTCAAAGTGCCAGACTCGCCGGTGACGACATTGCGCCATTGTTGGTAACCGTCGGTGCGTTCGGCAAAGCGCTTCATATTGATGGTCCTGCTTTCCTCCGACCCGTTCATGTGCACCATCACGGTGCCTTCGTCGTTGTACCTGAAATAGGTGTAGGTATTGTTATCGGGAAGGAAGTGCATAAACTTACCATTATGGATCGGAGTGGCGGACCTCCTCCACCGAAGCAGGGTCCGCGTGTAGTCGAAGATTTCGTTCTCGAGCTCAGTCCTTCCCTCACGGGTAAAGGCATCTCGCTCATCGCCGGGCCAGCCACCGGGGAAGTCCTTGCGCACATTGGCATCGCCGGGTACCTTGAAGCCGCTCATCAATATTTCGGAGCCGTAATACAATTGCGGGATTCCCCTCAGGGTAAGCAGATAGGCAAGCGCCATCTTGAATTTCTCCTTGTCCTCACCCACAAGCGACACAAAGCGCTCGGTGTCGTGATTGTCCAAAAAGATCACGTTCAGCATGGGATCGCTGTACAGAAAATCCTGTGCCAAGGTCTGGTACAACGCCGCAATGCCGGTGGTCCATCCGTAATCTTGGTTGAGGGCCTCACGAAGCGTATTGTGAATCTGAAAGTCGGTCACGCTTGGAAGGTGCGATTCATACCCGTCCTTTCCATTGAAGCCTCGCTGCCAGTAAGCCTCCATCGCCACTTGGGGTACCCAAGCCTCACCTACCACATTGAAGGTAGGGTATTCGTCGAGCACGGTCTTGACCCAGTCAGCCATGTAATGCTTATCGGGATATGGATAGGTATCCATGCGGATGCCGTCGATTCCGGCGTACTCGATCCACCAGATGGTGTTCTGAATCAGGTAACGCGCGAGCCACGGGTTCTTCTGGTTAAGGTCGGGCATGTCTTTCACAAACCATCCGTTCACCATTTTGTTGTAGTCGTACTCCGAGGCATAAGGGTCCGATATCAGCTCCCCCCTGTAGTTGGTGATGCCATAGGTGTCGTAGTCGTTGAGCCAGTCGTCCGAGGGCAGATCCCCCATCCACCAGTGGTGGTCACCGATGTGATTGTGGATCATGTCCATGATCACCTTCATGCCTTTGGCATGCGAAGCATCGACGAGGGCCTTATACTCCTCGTTCGATCCAAAACGGCGGTCCACTTTATACATGTCGGTGGCGGCATAGCCGTGATAGGCGCCATACTCGAAGGGCATGTCGTTCTCAAAGACGGGCGTGAACCAGATTGCTGTCACCCCTAGGTCGTCGAGGTAGTCCAAACGGTCCATCACCCCCTTGAAATCGCCGCCATGGCGTGCGCGGTCAATGTTGCGGTTTGCCGCTTCAAGCATGCCGGGCAAACTGTCGTTGGTGGGATCTCCGTTCGCGAAACGGTCGGGCATCATCAGGTAGATCACATCGGATGCATCGAAACCCTTATGGCGGCCAGAATTGTCCTGCCTGGCGAGAAGCTCATATCGGACCGTGGTCGTCACATTGCCGCGCAAGAGTATGAGATTCAGGGTCCCAGGCTGTACGTCGGGGGCTATTTCGAGGGTTACAAAAAGGTAGTTGGGGTTCCCCAGGCTGGTTTGGCTCACAAGACGCACGCCGGCGTAATCGACCGAAACCCTGCTGTCGGCAATGCCGGGAGCATGCATCATCAATTCGAGATGTGGCTGCGACAAACCCGCCCACCAATTGGGCGGCTCAACCCTCACATTGTCGACAGGTTGCGAAAATGCGTATAGTGGGAAGCCCGCAACAAGGATGATCAGGGCCGCTACACGGCCCATCGTACGTAGTCTGCAGATGGTCATGAATCGCTGTCAAATCAAAGGATACGCCAATGTAACCGCTTTCATGGAATCCTGCAAAATAAAACGACCGTTTCTGGGAGCAGGCTAACCGTCACTTGACAAGACCGTTGAGCTTGTCTTTGTATCCTCGGCTCATGCTCAATCGCTTCCCGTTGTGAAGATGGACTTCGTACTCGCCATGGAACCAAGGCTGCATTTCCTTGATGCGGTCGATGTTGACGATGGTGCTGCGGTGAATCCTCATGAATTGGTCGGCATGCAGCTTCTTCTCCATGCTGCCCATCGTTTCACGGATCATGTGAACCTTGTCGCCGACATGAAGCCGAAGGTAGTTTCCCGCTGCCTCGATCCAATCGATGTCGGATACCTTCAGCAG
This sequence comes from uncultured Chitinophagales bacterium, assembly GCA_964481355.1. Taxonomy (GTDB): domain Bacteria; phylum Bacteroidota; class Rhodothermia; order Balneolales; family CAYWCV01; genus CAYWCV01. The sequence continues at coordinate 1,733 of CAYZWQ010000181.1, read as the reverse complement.
GCTGACCTTGCCCCCGCTCTTGATCATGATGCGGCTCATCGTGTTTGTGGTTGTTGGCTCATCCAAAACATCAGCGACTGATCGACTGCGATCTGGATCTGTCAACGAGCCCTGACCCAAACGTATTTTCGCCCATTCGAGCGACCTCTTGATGCGAACGGCATCAATTGGTTTGAGGACATAGTCGGCGGCATGCACCTCAAAAGCCTCGATGGCGTGAATCGAGTCAGCCGTCACATAAATCGTGAGTGGAGCCACCTCGGGTGGCAAGGACCTCAGCACACTAATGCCGTCCGTCTTGGGGATCTGTACGTCCATGAAGAGCACTTGGGGCCGAAATGATTTAACCATCTTGATGGCATTGTCGCCATCCTCGCATTCGGCCACTACTTCAAACTCAGGGAAACGGTTCAACACTGCCCGCACACGGTCTCGATCTCGAGGGTCGGCATCGACAAGTAAAACCGTGATGGACATGGAGCTTAGGACTTAGGTAAACCACGGGACGGTTACAAAACCGCGACCCATTATTGATTTACGTCATACGAACCATCGTCCAAAAAGTTTGGAGCCCTGCGTTGAATGCAACAAGCCGAGGTCTTTGGCTAGTACTTATGATTGGACATATCTGCAATGGGCAGGGTTACCGCGACTAAGGTGCCTTTGCCCAGTTCCGAAAACAAGCTCATCTCACCACCCCAAAACTCCAAAATTTTGTGCACGATGAAGAGCCCGAGGCCTAATCCGAATTGTTGTGAAGCCACAAAGTCCCTTTTTTTGAGAATCTGTGAGTAGTCGATTTCATTCGTGTCCATGCCTTTCCCGCTGTCCAACACGGAAATTTTGTAGACATTGTCGCTGGTGTTGCCGATCACTCGTATCTCGTCGCCCTTCTCAGAGTACTGGAGCGCATTCAGCATGATTTCGGCCAGCAGCTTGCTGAGGTGATCCACATTGATCGCAAGATGCTGGGGTGCAATATCCCACTTTATGTCTTTGATGCGGCCCTTGTGTGTCTTTGTCACGACGGAGAACAATTCAGCGATGAAGTCGTTGTCGACAAGCCAGTAGGATGACGGGTCCAGATCTTTGAAGTACTGGCCGGAATGGATGCTATGTACGATCTCGAGGTTGTAGTATCGTATATGTAGATCGTGGCCTGCCTTTTTGATCATCGACGTCAAGGTGTCGACATCATCCAAGTTGTTGTTGGAGATGTCGTCCAACAGGATTTCAATGCCGTTCAGAAGACCATTGAGGATGTTGCCCATCTCGTGGGAAGTTCGGCCGGCGAGCTCCAGGTAGAGCTTCTTGCTCTCGTCCTTCGATTTTTCGAGAAGCTGCCGGTGCTTCTGAAGCCGGAACTCAACGGCCTGGATCAATTCCCTGCTATCGAACGGTTTGGGAAGATAGTCGTCTGCTCCTGTTTTCAAGCCTTCGAGGATGTCTTCAGCCTGGGATTTTGCCGTCAGAAAGATGAAGGGAAGCGACAGATACTGCTCGTCGGAGCGAAGCGTGTTCAGAAGGCTGATGCCATCCATATTGGGCATCATCACGTCGCACAGCACCAAATCGGGATTGTGCTCACGGATCATGTCGAAACCCTCCTGGCCGTCGCCGGCTGCCAGAACGCGATAGCCGTAGTGGGCGAGAATTTCACAAATCCCGTCCTTGATCGCCTCCTCGTCTTCAATGACAAGGATTAAGGTTTTGTCGGTTGCGGTATCCGAACG
>CAYZWQ010000180.1:0-5348 GCA_964481355.1 uncultured Chitinophagales bacterium | reverse complement strand
AGGAAACGGTCAAGGAGAGGGGAAATTTCCGCTCAATATTGGACACCGTTGATGACGGAGCGCGGCGTCGCGCCGTCCAATTCCGCCGGGACCAGTGAGCGCAGGGCGGGATGGTCCGGATCGGCCTGCCGGCGCTTCTTGAGCCACGAGACCAGCGTCTGGTAGTTGACGCCATGCATCGCGGCGAACCGCGGAGCGCTCAGCCCGCTGGCCTGGTAGGCCTCGACGAGCGCCTGTTTTTGCTCCGAGGTGTAGCGCAGACGCCCGCGCCGGTCGGCTTTCAAAATCACTTCATTCATATCCGTCATAGCAGGCGAATCTATGACGGATATGAATAGTCCCGGGCAAATCCCTATGAACGGCGCTTCGGACCCCGCTTACAAAACGGCCTCTGCGAACGCTTCATCAAAACGTTCAAGGAAGAGTTCTGCTGGTACCACCGCTTCCAGACCATCGAACATGCCCGGCTAAAACTCCGCGCCTGGATCCACCGCTACAACCACCACAGGCCACACCAGTCACTCAAATACCTCTCACCTAACCAATACCACCAACTACAATGCAACCAAGCAGCCTGATTAAGAAAAAAGGCTGTCCAACTTCCGGGGGAACACTACACCAACAACTAACCAAAACCAAGCCGAAACCAGCCCGCTCCTCTACTTTTGAAATGTGTCATTGACGGGGGAGCTTACAGATGCACTACCCCTAAATGCTACTTTATAACAACGGGAAAGTCCTTGAGTTTCAGAGATCGAATTGTGCTTTCTTTAAATTCTTTCTCAGTAGAATACCAAAGACTAATATCTAACTTACTGATTGTAATATTTTTGTCGACTGGCACAGTGAAACTCCAACTTGAAAGGCGTGTAATCTCTCCCACCACGTTTTTCGGTGTCAAAATCACGATGTGTTTCCACGGGGGATCAGAAGGCAACGCAGGTTTTTCTACCCCTCCTTGAAACGTGTCTGACTTAACTGTGATAATGGCGCCGCATTTCTCAGGATTGGCAATAAAAACATTTACTTTCGAGTTGTTCTCAATTGTAAATTTTATGCTGCTATCAATTTTAATTGCGCTAACATAAAGTTCGTCGCTACAGTATATTCTAATTGGAAACAATATAAAAGACAAAACTGCAAGACGCCTCCAGAGATAAAATCTATTTGGTTTCACTGAGATCATGGCCTGCTTGAATTGGTGTGAAGGTTAACGTGCATTCATGTCCGGATTCGTCCCATACGTAACCCGCATAACGCAAAACTTCCCATGCATACACGGGACAATTTGCCCCGCACGATGTTAAGGCTCTTGTTTCAAAATGGTATAATTCCCCAAGAACGCTTCTTAGCAAATCAAAGCCAATACGGCGATTATATCCTATCTTACCCGTGGGTCCGCCAATCCAGGCACCTCCGGGTTCGGAGCCATGAATCATGATCTGGGCTGTATCAAATTGATACTCCGGTGATCCAGGCGGGATGGCTCTTAGCGCCTTAAAAACATCTGCGGGTGTGAGGTCATTATGAATCTGTAATGCTGATATCGATGATGACTCTTCCCATTCCATCCATTGCATAAGGGCGGTTCGCCCTACATGAACTTCCCGATCCTCAGCTTCCGTTCGCATAGCTCCTCCGTCATCAACCCACCATCTGGCAAAAATTCCATTCCGTGTTTTATTGTCAAACTCAGTATCGGACATACTCGATAATTCGAGTCTGAGTTTTTTCGCTAATTCGATAGCGCGTGCCATATCTGCTTTTACGCTATCTTGTCTAGCCGCGTCTGAAGGATCGTTCGCAAAATCCAACACCATCAAAATACTCGCGTAAAGACCTAAGCTGTCCACAAAGTTAAGGGTTCGATTTTCGAGAAACCCATACAAATTCACGCCTCCCTCTTCCTCGATCGGATCCCTGGATGGCCAGCGGCCCGTCAAAGGGTCCATCCACCTGTATCCGTAATACAGTAATCCAGTAACAGAATCTAACTGTTTAGTGCTGAAGCGATGGGCGAAATCATTCGCCTTTGTTCCGTTAGAAACCGTCTCCCGGCCGAAGGGGTCATACTCGTAGTGGGCGACGACCGCGCCCTCGTCATCAAGGTATTCACTGATGTTGCCGTTTCCATCATAGGTCGGGAAATAGCTCTCGGAAGATGATCCGTCGTGTTCGGTGACGACCAGCAGTCCGCCGACTCCGCCTGCGCCCTGGAGGCTGCCGCTCAGGTCGGTTCCCCAGGTGAAGGAATTTTGAATGGCGAATGTTGAATTTTGAATGGAATACTCTGCGATCGGGTTCCAGCCGTCATAGACGCAGATGGTGGTGTTGCCGCCGGTCGTGGTGGAGATCCGGCGCGATTGGGAATCGTAGAGGTAGGTGACGGTGATGGCATCGACGGTGGCGCTGATGAGGCGGTTTTCGGCGTCCCAGACGAGGTCGCTGGCAGAATCGACATCGGCGGGCAAGGGGCCACTGGTCATGTTGCCGTCGTCGTCATATTCGGGCGAGACGCCCGCGCTCCCCAGGGTGAGGGCCGTGTATTGGTTGAGGGCGTTGGGGGTGTAGTTGTTGGTCGTCGGCAGGGTCAGGCTGTCGGCGGATTTGAGCCGGTTGCCGATGCCATCGTATTGGTAGGCCCTGTCCAGGCCGGTGATGCTGCTGTCGGCTTTGACGACTTCGCCCTTGGAATTGTAGCCCCAGCCAATACTGCGGGTGGAGCCGAAGGCGGTGCCCGCCTTGTCGACTCCCGTGCGCTGACCGAGATGATTCACGTTGTAGCCATAGCTCGAAACGACCGTGGTGTCCACTTTATTTTCCTTGTTTGCTAGAACATCACGCGTGGTTTCCCAGGTGTTGGTGACGGTGTGGGCCGGGCCGGTCACGCTCGCGACGAGAGACGAGTTGGTTGCATAGCCATAGGTGAATTCGGGAGACGGAAGACTTGAAGACGCAAGACCCAAGACTTTGGACAGGCGACCTTCGGTCGCAGAGTATTGGTAAGTCGCGCTGTTCTCAACATTGGATCCGTCCTTCAGTTGCCAGCCGGTGTCGCGGCCAAGAGTGTCCTGGGAGCGGTCGAGCACACGGGTGAAATCCACGGTATTGTCGGCATCGAGGTCGTAGGCGATGGTTTCGGTGTCGAGGGCGAGGGTCGCCGGATTGTAGGTGTAAGAGACAGAAGACCGGGAGACAGAAGACAGAAGACTGGATTCAGATGTTTTGCGGCCGAGGGAATCATAGCTAACGGAAATATCGGGAGTATCGTCGCTGTAGGTCGTGCCGGTGAGGCGTCCGCCGTTGTCATAGGTGTAGGCGGTGCCGACTCCGCGGGCCCAGCCACGGGTTTCGAGGCGGCCTGCATCGGTGTAGGTGTAATCGGTGCCGTTGCCATCATCATAGGCTTTGCGGGTGAGGTGACCACGGGTGGTGCTGTAGTACCAGGTGGTGGTGGCCTGTTCCGTGCCGTAAGTGGTCATGGTCTTCTGGCGCTGGGCATAATCGTAGGTGTGGGCCACGCGATAGGTCTGGTCGCCATCGGTTTCAGCCACCGTGCCGTCCGGGTTGTATTCGGTGGTGGTGACGTTGGCGAGGGTGTTGCCATCGGCATCGAGAGAATCGCGATAGAAAGTCTGACTTCTGGAATGACTTCTGGAATGTCTCACGCATGGCCGGAAGTTTACCTGCCCGCCGCTGGCTGGATCGGCTTCGATCCAACTAACAACAATCTGGCCGATGACCGCTATGTGAAAATCGCCGTCGGCCGAGATTATGAGGACGTCGCCCCGGTCGAAGGCTCCTACCTCGGTGCCGGCCACTGCCGTCTGGAAGTCCGCGTCGAAGTAAACCGGATCTGAAATTCGCCATGCGGAGCGCCGGCATGTTGTCGGCTGCATGCCGCAGACATCCCGTCCGCCACATGGACGGAACGTCAGACTCCGCTTGCTTTGGAAGGACAATATCCATGCAAATATAAAGAACCCAGCAATGGGATGCTATGTGTAAAAATCATTAAGAATCTTTTAAAAAACAAAACATAGCTGAAATCATCAAGCGCCGCGCACATCCAAGCAGACATCCATACTGGCGCCACAATGAACAGAATGAGAGTCGCTTTATAATAAAAACGATGAATCCGAGCAGATGAACGAAACAGCCATGTAAAAGTGATTGCAAACAATAGCGCGGGTCCCAGTAAGCTTATGTTCAACAGCGAAGATTTGAAGCTGTTATCAGGAATCAACTCACTAGCTTTAGACCATAAGTAAAGAGTGCCAAGCAAGACGCCATATACTACATAAGCCAGAAAAAGAATTATTATAAATGCCTTTTTCATTTTTCTTTGGCCTCTGGGATTATTTTCAAGTATGGATTAATAAAATCATCTTGATGAAACTTTGTCAGGCTATCCAGTTGCGTATAATTTGAAACTGGCGCTTTAAAAGCGATTGCTTTGCAGCCTCTGCTCTCAAGCGTGCGCCACAGGGTATCTATTAGATAATCATTCCACATTGGTTCCGCTGTTGCGTTCAACTCGGCCTCAGCACCTAAATACCCACCGTGATTATTCCACGTTTCATAAGCTGAAGTCCAGGCTGTAACTTCACTTCTCCCTTTATCATCTGGCCCGCTGAATGCATGCCCCCAAATCCTTATGCCTATCAAAGCGTGCCAATCATTTGTAATAACACGCTGGTCTATCGTAGTTCCTGATTTTGGGCCGAATGCTGTTACATAGTGAGTTTTACCAATACCACCTACTAGCTCACCTACTTTCGCAAGCGATTTTTTACCTCCTTTCAGTAATGGGGTGAATCCTATCGTACCTATACCATTCGGGCTTAGTGATGTTTTGACATCAATTCCAGGATAATCGAAATGTTCAAAATGCGTAAGTGCCTTCTTGACCGCTTGAACAAGTTCTTCTGAATCGCATCCACAATAGGTTGCAGATACTCGATTCGAATTGTATTTCCATTCGTATTCGTTGAATATCTGTTGGTTGTAGGATTGACCTAACATATCCAACTTGTTAAGCCCATCATTTTGCACGAACCCATACAGGTTGATTCCCCCCTCTTCCTCGATCGGATCCCTGGATGGCCAGCGGCCGGTTGCGGGATCATAGTAGCGGTAACCGTAATAAGCCACACCCGGCCTAAATCGTTGAAATTCCGTCGATTTTTGGGCGGGTTTTTGAAGAGCGGGCGGCGACTTCGCGGATGAGGGGCCGCCTGTCGGCGGTCTCTCATCCGGCAGCCATTTCGTGAGCGTCCGGTCCGCAGCGGTGGCAGAGACGGCGGCAGATTCTCGACCCGATGCGGAGACAACCATCATGGACTCGG
>CAYZWQ010000179.1:0-5361 GCA_964481355.1 uncultured Chitinophagales bacterium | reverse complement strand
TGAACGCGCGCCCTCAGGTGTCCGCACCAGGACGTCGATCTTGCGGTCATTGCGCGAAAAACGGGTAGCCACATCACCTCTCACGCTGCGCACGATGCGGTCCGAAATTTGGTTAGCGGTCAGCCCAAGTGATGCCACCCGCTGACGGTCGAACACGATTTGAATTTCGGGGCTGCCCATTTCCATGCTTGAGCGCACATCAGTGAACATGCCGTCTGCATCCATTTTTCGTACAATGTCGCGGCTCACAATGCCTAACCCGTCCATGTCGTAACCGCTCACCTCAATTTCGACGGGTGTCTTAAAGCTGAAGAATGTTGGCCGGCTGAATTTGTAGGTGGCACCCGGAATCATATTCATTTCGTCGCGCAGACGGTTCATTTGGGCTTCCTCAGATTCTGAGGTGGCCCAATCCTTGAGCTGTACAGTCATCTCACCCCGCTGTTCACCACCTTCCTCGGTGTTGGCATCCATGCGGTTACCCGTTCCGGCAACGGCAAACGTAACGTTGACGTGCTCCGATTCAGCTGCGATCTGTTGTATGTACCGCATCTTTTCGTCCGTCTGTGTCAGAGGAGTTCCCGCCGGCATGCTAAATTCAACCTTGAACTCTCCTTGGTTCATCTGAGGAATCAACTCGAGCCCCAAAGTAGGTATTAGGGTAAATGTGGCAAGTGTGATTGCTATGGCCGCCGAGACTGTTGTGAATTTGTAGTTGAGAACTGTTTTGAGTACGGTGGTATATACGGCCAGCATGTATTGATACATCCCGTCGAATAACCTTATAAAAGGCCTCAGCAGCCAACCGATAACGAAGCCAATCCAACGAAATGCAGACACGATCCACCCCAGGAGCATTCCGGGATATTTGACGGCCTTTTTATCGATCCTGACGGCATCGCCATGGGGTTCTTCTGTGGTGTCTCGACCTACCGATGCAAGCATCGGGATCAGTGTGAGTGCTACCGCCAGCGATGCCAACAACGAGAACGTCACGGTCAATGCCTGATCCCTGAAAAGCTGACCTGCGATCCCGTCCACGAAGACCAACGGCAGGAATACGGCCACAGTGGTGAGCGTGGATGCCATGACAGCCATGCTCACTTCGCCCGCGCCTTTAAGGGCTGCCTCCCGCAATCCGGCACCCTGTTCACGATATCGGGCAATATTTTCCAAAACCACAATGGCATTGTCGACTAGGAGCCCTATTCCGAGAGCCAAGCCACCAAGCGACATGATATTCAAGGTTACATTGGCGCCATACATCAAATTGAACGTTGCGACGATCGACATGGGTATCGTCAATGCGATGATAAGCGTCGACCTGAACGTGCGCAAAAAGAAGTACAGTATGGCAATAGCCAGTATGCCACCTACCATGCCCGCATTCACCACATTACGAACAGCCTGATTGATGAATGTGGACTGGTCGTATACCGATGTCAATTGCATGTCGGCCGGCATGTTGCGTTTGACCCTTTCAAACCGCTCCTCGAGTGCTTTTGCCACGGCGACTGTGTTGGCATCGCCTTCTTTGTAGATCGCCAGTTCGATGGCTTCGTCACCGTTCAGTCTGGTGACGGCTTCGCGTTCACGATGCCCCACTTCGATCGTGGCCACATCGCGAAGATAAACGGGTGTGGAACCGGCGTTTCCGATTACGACAGCCCCAATGTCGTCGAGTTCCCTGAACTGGTTGATCGTTCGCACGAGATATTGTTGGCGTCCTTCTTCCAACTGCCCACCCGACATGTTGATGTTTTCGCGCGACAACACTGAGCTGACCTGCTCTATCGGGATGCGCAACTTCGCAAGCACTTCAGGATCGACATCAACTTGGATTTCTTCTTCGAAGCCGCCGCTCACCTTCACAGCGGCGACCCCCAACACGGATTCCAGTTCCTTCTTGATCTGCTCGTCGGCATATCTGCGGAGGCGTGTCAAATTGCCTGTGAGATCCGCATCGACATTACTGGCCACGTCGACTGGACGGCTGACGGATGTGAGCCCCAATCGGATCACCGGATCAAGCGAGGGGTCAAACCGCAAGATAATCGGCCTCTGCACCTCCCTTGGCAGGTTCACGAGGTCAAGTTGCTCGCGTACCTCAAGGGTCGCCTTATCCATGTCGGTGCCCCAGGCAAATTCAAGGATGACGTCACTTTGGCCGGTACGGGACGTCGAACGCACTAAGCGAACATTTTTTACAATCCCAACCGCCTCCTCGATGGGTTTCGATATGAGATGCTCCACCTCGGCGGGAGCCGCACCCCTGAAGTCGGTGCGCACTGTAAGGCTTGGAAACGTAAGTTCAGGCAACAGGTTCACCTTAAGCCTGCTAAGTGCGACCGAGCCGAACAGCAGCACTGCAACCATGAACATCGACACAGTGACCCTGCGCCGAATGGATAATTCGGTTAACATCATATCAGATCCTCCTGGGGGTTGTTCGGTATTTAGCGGCTGCTTATGGGTGCTATCACATGGACCTTGGCGCTGTCTTTGAGTCCATTCTGCCCCAGAGTGACGATGGCCATGCCCTCGCTTAGCCCATCGACGACCTCGATGTCCGTGTCGTTGACGTATCCCGTGAGGATACTTCTGCGAATGGCTTTATCACCTTCTACCACGTATACATATTTATCGCGGTCTTCCGATACGACAGCATTTCGCGGAACCAGCATGGCCTGATCCTTTCGGTCGTACACAAGTTGCACACGTGTGAACATGCCAGGCTTCAGATCCCGATGTCTGTCCACCTCTATGGTGACCTTGATGGTGCCCGTTGAAGGATCAATGATCGGACTGATCAGGGACACTTTGCCAGAGAAGTCGGAGCCTGGAAGTGCATCTGCATTCACGATGACGTGTTGACCAACTTTCATTTTTCCCAACTCGTGCTCAGGCACATGCATGATGGCTCTGAGTCGACTCATGGCGGTAACCTGAAAGACCTCCTGATTTGCCGAGACCAAATTCCCAGTTTTGATGAGCCGTTTCGAGACAACACCAGCTATTGGGCTCATGATCCTGGTCTGGTCTAGTTGAAGACTCTTTAGATCGTAGGATGCCTGCAGCCGGTCGCGCTCGTACCTCACCGCATCATGTTGCTCCTGGCTGATCAGCTTTTTCTCGTAAAGGCCCTGGCTACGGTTAAAATCGGCCTCCAGCTTGTCAAGTTGCGACTTTGTCTGGGCAAGTTCGATGTTGAGGATCTCATCGTCGAGCTTGGCCAGCATCTGACCCTCTTGCACATAGTCGCCCTCCTCCGCATGAATCGAGACCACTAATCCGGATGCCCTACTGGCCACGGCAGCCTCATTCCAAGCCTCAAGTGAGGCTGTTCCCATGTAGCGCGCGTCTATACTGCCTACGGCAACATAGCCTACTTCGACTGGTACGGCGGCAATGGAGTCGGTGGGTGCAACCGGCGTGCCTGTACTTGGGCTCGAACAAGATTGTAATGTTGTCGCGACGATGCCGGCGACGATAACTGAAAAAAGTGCGTGACGAGTGTACATAAACGACCTGTGTGATGATGGGGTAATGCATAGATGTGATGCTTTCGATACGGCATCTGCTGCATGCAGTTTCACCATTCGTCACAACAGGATGGTGCGCGCACGTACATGAAACTGCGCTACCTATTGCGCTGCAACATGTTATATTTTTAAAAAATTTTGTGATAAACAAGAAAAGGATGTGCGAACGGGCATTCACACATCCTTTTGAAACGCGACTGCTTGGAAGGTTCAGTTGATCTGTAAACCTGGCCTGAGTTGGATGTGAAGTTCGTCGAGCTGCTTCACGTCGACCACGTCGGGGCTGTTGTCCATCGGACTCTGAGCCTTCTGATTTTTCGGGAATGCTATCACTTCGCGCAGGCTCTTTGCACCTGTGAGGAGCATCACGACGCGGTCGAGGCCGAGGGCGATGCCACCGTGGGGCGGTGGACCAAAACGGAAGGCCTCGAGCAGGAAGCCGAACTTTTCCTTGGCCTCTTCCTCGCCGATTCCGAGCATTTCGAACATCTTCTGCTGCACGCCGCGGTCGTGGATACGGATCGATCCACCGCCGATTTCGTTGCCGTTCAGCACGATGTCGTAGGCACGGGCGCGAACAGCTGCCGGATCGGTTTCGAGCAAGGGCAGGTCTTCAGGATTTGGAGAGGTGAAGGGGTGGTGCATCGCAAACCAGCGGTTGGTCTCGGCATCCCATTCTAAGAGTGGGAAATTGGTGACCCAAAGGAAGTTAAACTTGCTGTGGTCGATCAGGTCGTAGTCGTGCCCCACAATCAGACGAAGGCCACCCAGTTGCTTGTAGACGGAATCCGGTTTGCCCGCAAGCAGCAGAAGATCGCCCGTCTGGGCTCCTGCGTGTTCAACCATGTTACGGGTGATGTCTTCGCTCACAAACTTGCCGACGCTTGAGTAAAGCTCGTCAGCGTTGTTCTTGATGTAGATGAGTCCACCCGCGCCCAGCTCCTCTTTGCATCGGTCGGTTAGACGATCCATCACGCCACGGCCGAGATGCCCCATGCCAGGCACCACAAAGCCGATCACTTTGCCGCCGTCTTCAACGGTCTTAGAGAAGACGCGGAATTCGGCCTTGCCTGCAATGTCGGAGAAATCGACAAATTTGAGGTCAAAGCGGGTGTCGGGTTTGTCGATGCCATAGGTGGTCATGGCGTCGTCGTAGCTCATGCGAGGGAATGGAGTGCTTATGTCGACACCCTTGCTCTCTTTCAGGATCCGTTTCAACAGACCCTCGACCATTTCGTAGATCGACTCTTCGTCGACGAACGACATCTCGACGTCGATTTGAGTGAACTCGGGCTGACGGTCGGCACGGAGGTCCTCATCACGGAAGCATTTCACAATCTGATAATAGCGATCCATGCCAGAGACCATCAAAAGCTGCTTGTAGGTCTGCGGACTCTGGGGCAGTGCGAAGAACTTGCCCGGATTTACACGGCTTGGAACGAGGTAATCGCGGGCGCCCTCAGGTGTGCTCTTCATAAGCACAGGGGTCTCAATCTCGACGAACGAGTTCTCGTGGAAATAGTTGCGCACCGTCGACGCAATCTGCGAACGCATCATCAGATTGCGCTGCATGGTCGGGCGACGCAGATCCAGGTAGCGATACTTGAGGCGCACGTCGTCGTTGGTTTTCGTGTCGTCGACGATCTCGAATGGGGGCGTGTCGGCCTTGGAGTAAATTTCCAATTTCTTCACCCGGACCTCGACAGTACCTGTCTTCATCTTGGGGTTCACATTTTCCGGCGTACGCTCTAGCACGACACCCTCAATTCCGATCACATACTCGGAACGAAGTTGGTCGGCTAGACGGTGGGCATCGGCA
>CAYZWQ010000178.1:0-5406 GCA_964481355.1 uncultured Chitinophagales bacterium | reverse complement strand
CCTCTCCCAATATCGGATCGTCGGGAAAGGAGTCCGTCAAAATTTGTCGAATAATCCGCTCCGACTCCAAGTCGGCATCGGTGACTAAGTCATACTTTTCCTTCGACCTTATGCCGAGGGTGCTTCTGTTTATGTCATATTCCCGAACCTTGTCGGCAGCCGACCGTGCGGCTTTTATGGCAACCTCCAACTCGTTGGCGTACATTTGTTTAAATGTTTATTTCTTCTTCTTTACACGTGACAGGTACTCGGCTGCGTCGAATGGATTGTAATCGTCCTTTTTTTTGAGGAGCTCGTGCGGCGCACCAGGAAATAGCTCGTCGAGTGGACGCGACTGCATCTTCACCTTGAGGTTGGCCACTTTCGTGATGAGGCGCTGCAGCCTCACTTGCTCTTCGGGGCTGGTGGCTTGCTCAATCTCTTTCTCATAGTTGGCCCGCATCTTTTCAAGATGCAATATCTTCAAAGCCTTGAGCGCCCCCTGAGCGGCCGCATACGGTTCCGTGTCCCGCTGTGGAACCTTACCCAATTTTTTCGCCGAGTTATCGCTCACCGAATGTCTGTCGACGACTATTTCGCTGACTATGGACGGTATCGGAGGTGGCTTTTCGGTGTATGCCGATATGCTGATCTCGCCGTCTTCCTCCCAAGTTTTGATGAGGTCGGCATACAGGTCCCTCAGTTCTGGGTCCTCAAAATGATCGGCATTGCTGAACGAGCCGATAAACTCGACCAATGGCTTCCCATAATTGAGCATGATGCGAAGCACCTCCTTCTCAGCGGCCCTCTTCATGGGTGGCACGGCTGCTTGACGGTCTAGCGAGGGGAGGCCATCCATGTTCTTAGACTCAGCACGTGCCATGTAGTTGTCATCGCGCTTCTGCTGAACGCGCGCATCCTTGTTTTGACGGGCAATCAACTGACCAAGTTCCTCAAAGAGCGTGCGGTCACCGATACGGGCCTGCTGGCTCAGATACTGGATGTACGTTTCGCGTTTGACCGGCTCTTTCATCAAAGCCAAGCTTCTAAGCATGCGACTGACCGATTTCTGCTTCCTGCCGGGATCGTCCCAAGTCCCAGTCAACTGAGCTTTTCGGATCAGGAAAGTCAAGAAATCGGCAGATTCCTCCGATGAGTATTTCGTGAATGCTTCGCCGCCGAATTGCCTTACGAATGAGTCAGGATCCTCGCCCTCAGGCAACTCCAGCATCCTCACTTCGAGACCCTCGGCGATCGCGATGTCCATGCCTCTGATCATTGCTGTCTGGCCGGCCGCGTCAGAATCATAGATCAGCAGAAGCGTGTCGCCATATCGGTGCACCAAACGCACCTGATCGGGTGTGAGCGCAGTTCCGCTTGAGGCCACTGCATTGCCGATACCGGCCTGATACAGACTTAGAACATCGGTATATCCTTCTACCAAAATGGCTGTAGAAGATTTTCTTATCTCATTACGCGCCATATGAATACCATACAACACCTCACTCTTGTTGTATACGATGGTCTGCGGGGAGTTGATGTATTTGGCCGTTTTTTCATTCCCCAGGACGCGGCCGGCAAAGGCAATGACCTTAGCAGACGGGTTGAAGATTGGGAACATCAGCCTTCCTCTGAAGTAATCGTAGTGCCTGGTTCCGGAATCGTCGACGCGGGCCAGACCTGCGTCCATGAGGTAGTCGATGTTGATGCCTGCCGACAGGGCCGCCTTGCACAGTGCGTCGCCTTTAGATGGCGCATATCCAAGACCGGCCTTGACGATCGTCTCCCGACTGAATCCGCGCTTTTTCAGATAATTGCGTGCCTCATCGGCCTCATCCAGCTCCATGAGCTGATTGTGGAAGTACACCCCGGCAAATCGCAGGGCGTGGTATACACCCTCCTTTCTTTGATATTCGGGATCGGACGCCGCGTGGTCGGTCTCCTCAGGAAGGTCAATGTTATATTTGGCGGCGAGAGTCCGAATGGCTTCGGTGAATCCAACACCGTCCATCTGCATCACAAACTGAAACACGTCGCCGCCGGCACCACAGCCGAAGCACTTGTAGATTCCCAGGCGGGGAGTCACATGAAATGAAGGCGACTTCTCGTTGTGGAACGGGCACAGCCCTATGTAGCCACTTCCGCTTCGTTTGAGCTTGACGTGCTCGCCCACCACCTCGACGATGTCGGCCGCCTGTCGTACTTCCTCTTTCTTGTGGTCTGGAATCATGACGGAAGATAATCAATGGGAGTGTCGCGATCATTGCGATGTTTGCGTTGATAGCGACGTTTTCTATCGGTATATTTACCGTTCTGTGGAAAAACGATTTTTTAACAAAATTCCGGATACATGAGCGTTCTTGTAGGCAAAAACACACGGTTGGTCGTCCAAGGATTCACAGGCAGCGAGGGCAGCTTCCACGCTTCCCAGATGATCGAATACGGCACAAACGTGATCGGTGGCGTAACACCGGGAAAAGGCGGAACGAAACACCTCGACCGTCCCGTGTTCAATACGGTGGCCGATTCCGTGAAGCATGAAGGTGCCAACACCAGTGTGATATTTGTGCCTCCCGCCTTCGCAGCCGACGCCATAGCCGAGGCCGTGCTTGCCGGGATCAAGACGATCGTCTGTATCACCGAGGGAATCCCGGTGAAGGACATGATTGTCGCCAAGGACCTAGTCATGGCTCACGGTGCCACCCTGATCGGCCCCAACTGTCCGGGCGTAATCACACCCGGCGAGGCCAAAGTGGGCATCATGCCCGGCATGATCTTCAGCCCTGGTCGTATTGGACTGATTTCACGCTCCGGCACATTGACCTACGAGGCGGTCGACCAGCTGACCAAGGCTGGCCTTGGCCAGAGCACTGCCATCGGCATCGGCGGCGACCCGGTGATCGGAACCACCCACCTTGACGCCGTCAAGCTCTTGAACGCCGACCCCGACACTGACGCCATCGTCCTGATCGGCGAAATTGGGGGAACCAATGAAGAGGAAGCCGCCGCCTGGATCAAAGAGAACTGCAAGAAACCCGTCGTTGCCTTCATTGCGGGCCGTACCGCCCCTCCAGGACGCCGGATGGGTCATGCCGGAGCGATCGTGTCGGGCGGCAAGGGAACAGCCCAGGAGAAGATGAACGCACTTGAAGCCGCTGGCATCACTGTGTGCGAAAGCCCCGCCGTCATTGGCGCCACGATGAAGCAACTGCTCTAAACGATCCTGTTCGGATCGGATACATCTGGAAGTCGACCTCTGTATCTGAACACATACTGTAGCAGCCTCACCAAGCCGACCGACTGCTTGCGCACGTACCACTGGTCGGCGGCACGTCGAACACCCAACCCATAGGTAGGGTAGGCATGGATGGTGTCGGCGATCTTTCGAAGACTAACCCCGTTACGCATTGCGACTGCCAGCTCTCCGAGCATCTCGCCTGCCCCCTTTCCGACAACGCTCGCCCCGAAGATCTTGCCGTCACGCGACCGTGCGAAAACCCTGATCAAGCCAGGCATTCCCCCCTCGGCCAGTGCACGGTCCACCTTGCTGTATGGAAATTCGTAGACGTCGAATCGCACTCCACGCTCCGTGAGTTCAGACTCGCTGCTTCCAACAGATCCGACTTCAGGATCTGTGTAGGTAACCCAAGGTATCGTATTGCTCTCCATTTGTTTAGGTATTCGAAGGGCAATGTTTGTGATCGCTGTTTTGGCCATGTGCTCCGCCATGTGCGTAAATGCTTGTCGGCCCGTGACGTCTCCTGCCGCAAAAATGTGCCTCACGTTCGTTCTGCATCGCTCGTCTACCGCGACTGCCTTCTTTTGCAGAATGACTCCGGCATTCTCGATGGCCAGCCCGTCGATGTTGGGTCGCCGTCCGGCGGCAACAAGGAAATGACTGCATCGAAGCACGTTTGATGCACCGGCGGCACGGACGTGACATTCGATGGCTCCGTCGATGTTGACGACTTTCTCCACGGTGGAACCAAGATGGAACTCGATCCCCTCTGCCTGAAGTGCCCCCATCAGTACGGCGGTGCTTTTAGGGTCGTCGCGGGGCAAAATTCGGTCGGCCTGGTCAACTACGGTGACTTTGGAACCCAGCCGGACAAATGCCTGCGCCATTTCACAGCCGATAGGACCGGCCCCCAATATGACGAGCGATTGGGGCAGCTCGGCAAGTTCGAACAGAGACTCATTGGTGAGATACGGCACTGAATCAAGTCCCTGAACGGGCGGTATGGCGGGTTTGGATCCGGTGGCGACCACAAAAAAGCGGGAGGTTACGGTTCGGATGCCAGTGCCGCCGGTAATCGTAGCGGTGTGCGCGTCATTGAACGTGACGCGACCAAACACCACTTCAACCCCCATAGACTCGTAGATTTCGGGGCGGTCGGCCTCATCATAGACGTGCTCCCTGATGCGATGCACTTCGGCGATGACCTTTTGGAAATCGACGGTGACCATACCGCCTTGGTCAGAAAAACCGAGGGCAGCTCTTCCGCGGTTCACATCAGCGGCAATGTGCAATAGGGACTTGCTGGGGATGCATCCATGCCATGTGCAGTCTCCACCTAGCCGGTCCGCCTCGACCATCAGGGTCTTCATCCCAAAATTAGCCGCCATTCCGGCAGAAGTCAGGCCCGCTGCCCCGCCGCCTATTACAATGATGTCGTAATCCACGTAACTAATCGATAAATTGTCGGGAATGTGAGGTTCCCTTTTTAAAATTGTGACATGATCTGTGGGATCTTTGGCAATATAACGAGGTTGTCCATTTCGCCCCTGTTCGTGCCTTTGTATGTTTAAACAATTTTAACGAATATGGGTTGGCGTATTCAACTCCGAGCAAATATCTTCGTTCGGAGAAATCAACGTGGCACTTTACATCAGAACATTGCGTGATCAACGTAACTAGACTTACCGGTTCCGCGATACGGGCCGTCATACCGGAGCTCGCAACGTTGCGAATAGCCATCTTTCGTGAGTATCCCTATTTGTACGAAGGCTCGTCGGAGTATGAGGAGAGGTACCTCCACAGGTATTCTGAATCGGAGCAGTGCATCGTGGTACTTGTTCAGGACGGCGACAAAATTGTGGGCGCGTCAACGGGCATGCCGCTCAGTGACGAGGCACCGGAGGTGGTCAACCCGGTCCGGAATGCAGGGTATGATGTGCATCAGTGCTTTTATTTCGCCGAGTCGGTGCTGATGCCCGAATACAGGAACAGGCGGCTTGGGTATCGGTTCTTCACCGAGAGGATCAGCCATGCAATAGACTTTGGCTACGAGTTCGCCTGCTTCTGTTCTGTTGTGCGTCCGGACGACCACCCTCTCAGGCCTGCCGACTACCGACCCTTGAACGATTTTTGGATGAAGCAGGGGTTTCGGAGGTCAGACGATGTGATGACGGAGTTCTCATGGAAGG
>CAYZWQ010000177.1:0-5464 GCA_964481355.1 uncultured Chitinophagales bacterium | reverse complement strand
GGCGATGATCCAGTCCATCGCACCGCTGGCTCTGAACATCCCGATGGCAAACAAGATGCCAACCAAGTATGGAATAATGCGGACGCCAATCTCAAATCCCTCCTTTGCTCCAACCACGAACTCTTCGTAGACCTTCACCTTGCGGATAAGACCATACAGTGGAATGGCAACGATGAGCAGCGGCAATATGAAAACGCTGAATACTTGCATTACGCCCCCTCCTCTATGAAGTGTTTTGGTTCAGGATTCCGTCTGGCGAACCAACGCGCTACCAGGATGGCTACAGTCGTCGAGACAATCGTGGTCAACAAAATGCTCAGAAAGAGCTCGCTCACCCCAATCCCCATGAGTGCGATAAGCGTAACCGGCGGCACAAGCTGCACGCTGGAGGTGTTGATCGCTAAGAACATGCACATGGCGTTGGTGGCCGTTTCCTTGTCGGGGTTGATCCTCTGAAGTTCCTCCATGGCTTTGATCCCCAATGGCGTGGCCGCATTGCCGAGACCGAGGATATTGGCCGTGAGGTTGAGGCTCATGGCTCCCATCGCGGGGTGGTCGGCTGGCACGTTCGGGAACAAACGGCGCATGACTGGCGCGACAAACCTGACCAACTTGCTGATCAAGCCTGATTTATCGGCTATTTGCATCAGTCCAAGCCACAAGGCCATGATACCGATCAGCCCAAGGGCGAGGTTCACGGCAAACTCAGCCATGTCGAATGCAGCCGCGGCAATGGCCCTCATTTTAACAAACTGGACCTTTGGGAGCGTGACCACTGCAGTCGTAAGCGTAGACTCCTTGACCCGGGCCGCCAACACCTGCTTGTCGCGGGCATCCTGATCGGCAGCTATCTTGAGCCAAAGGGGAGGCAGATTTTGGTCGGCTGGAATGAGGATTTCAATGCCTGCCGCAGTTGGCCTCCACGTGGCGGCGTGGACGACAGTATCGCCGGTGATTCGAAATTGTATTTCCTGGCGCTTTTCCAAGTCGGCGTTTTCTGGAAACACCAGATCCAACTTCCGTTCAACACTGTTCTCGTACGTGCCACGGGTCAAGTCGCCAATGTCGTTGATCATGGCAAAAACTAGGCTTATGATGATCAAGCCAGCCCAGATGTAATTCATAAACGTCGATCAATTTTTCGGTTGATTGTCCGTCTTAGTGTAGTGTTTTGCATGCTGAAACGCAAAAGCGATATCTTTGTGCAACGTGCTGTCGGTCAACCGCTCTCCTTGGGATTCATCATGCATTACACAGGCATCGTAATCTTCGTTCTGAGTTATGTCGGGATTGCATTGGGGCGTCTTCCCTGGCTCCAGCTTGATCGTACCGGCGTTGCACTGCTTGGTGCAATGCTGATGATCCTAACTGCAACCCTCGGCATCGATGATGCCATTGTAGCGATCGATTACAGTACATTGATTCTGTTGTTTGGCCTTATGATTCTGTCGGCTCAATTTCGCCTCGGCGGATTTTACAGCCTTTTGGCCGTCAGAAGTGCCACCACATTCAGGGAACCCAAATTGTTCATGGGAGCTTTGATCCTCCTCTCGGCTGTATTGTCTGCCGTGCTCTCGAATGACGTGATCTGTCTGGCCATGAGCCCCATCGTGATCGAAATCACGCGCAAACGCAGCTGGAACCCGCTCCCATTCCTTCTCGCACTTGCCGCCTCAAGCAATATCGGCTCGGCGGCCACGCTCATTGGAAATCCCCAGAATATGTACATCGCACAGCAGGCAAACCTGCCCTTCGCCGAATTTCTGCTTTGGTGCGTCCCGCCGGTCGCCGTTTCCACTCTCCTGCTCTATTTCTGGTCTGTGCGAAGCCCACTTTCGATCGTCCAAGCGGCCGGGTCGCACACCGATGACCTGAGTTTTGAAAGTGCCCGAGAGTTTGACCGGTTTCAAACAATGAAGGGCATGTTTGTGATGATGGTGATGATCGGTCTTTTTTTCACCAACGTACCCAGAGAAATTACCATACTGGGGGTTGCATCCGTGCTGCTCATGAGCCGGAAGTTGGCATCTAGGCATTTTCTGGGATTTGTGGATTGGTCTCTGCTCATCTTGTTCATCGCACTATTCGTCCTCATCGAGGGCATTCAAATAACGGGCGGGTTAGACGCCGCCTATTTCTGGTTGGAAGATCAAGGCCTCAACCTGTACAGTCCGGCACTGTTCTCACTCATCAGCGTGCTGCTTTCGAATGCGGTGTCGAACGTGCCTGCCGTGATGCTCTTGATGACCAAAATGCCCGAAACCCAGTTGTCGCTATACTACCTCTTGTCTCTGATGAGCACATTTGCCGGCAACCTGATACTGGTTGGAAGCATTGCGAATCTCATAGTGGCCGAACAGGCAAACCGAGACGGGATCGCCTTCAGTTTCAAGGCCCATTTTAATTGGACTGCACCGATCGCGCTTGCCAGTATCGTGTTGGCTTTCGTGTGGTGGGTTGTGATGTCCAGCTTCGTTGCCTGAAGCCCCCTCTTTTGAAATGGATGCACGAATGTGTAATTTAGAACGATTTTTTCGAGAATCGCATTGACGGAACCACGGTCATCATCTGCATCATCTATCCCTATTTTCCCACCATCCATGGATTTATTCGATAAGCTGAGTACCCGCCAGAGTCCACTTGGACCATTTACCTCCGAAGGATATGGTTACTATACCTTTCCAAGATTAGAGGGGCCTGCGGGACCGGAAATGCGTTTCAACGGCAAGGACATGATCGTCTGGAGCATCAACGACTATCTCGGCATCGGCAATAATCCTGATGTGCGTGCCGTAGACGCCAAGGCCGGTGCCGAATACGGCTTCAGTGTGCCGATGGGGGCCCGACTGATGACGGGAAATTCGACCGAGCATGAGGCCCTTGAGGCCGAGCTGGCCGATTTTGTGCACAAACCGGCGGCATTTCTCCTGAATTACGGATACCAGGGCATCATGAGTGTGATCCATGCCCTCGTGAGCCGCGACGACTTCTTAATCTACGATGAACTCAGCCACGCCTGCATCGTTGACGGCAAACAGCTCGCCATGAGCGAAACGTACGTGTACAAGCACAACGACATCGACAGCCTCGAGAAGCAGCTCCAGAGAGCTGTAGCCAACTCGAAGCCCACATCCGCCATCCTTGTGGTTACCGAGGGCGTGTTCGGGATGACATCCGACTTGGGCAAGCTTCGTGAAATCGTCGCGCTCAAGGAGAAGTACAACTTCAGGCTGCTTGTCGACGACGCTCACGGCACTGGAACCATGGGTTATGATGGTTCGGGGACAGGCACCCATTTAGGTGTGAACGACGGCATCGACATCTATTTCGGCACATTCGCCAAGGCCTTTGCGCTTATTGGCGCCTTCATCGCAACTGAGCCCAAAATCCTCGATTATCTGAGAGCCACGGCCCGCAGCCAAATATTTGCCAAATCTCTGCCTCTTGCATTGGTCATTTCGGCACGCGAGCGCCTGCGCCAGATCCGTCAACATCCGGAGTGGAGAGACCAGCTTTGGGATAATGCGAAGAAACTCCGCCAGGGTTTGTCGGCTGTAGGTTACAACGTGCTGCCCAGCGAAAGCCCCATCGTTCCGGTACTCACCAAAGGAAGCACCGACTTGGCACAGGCCATCATGAGGGAACTGCGCGAAAACCACGGCGTCTTCGTCAGTGGCGTCGCTTACCCCGTTGTGCCAAGAGGCATGGTGTTGATTCGCCTCATCCCAACGGCCCGCCACACGCAGGAACACATCGACAAAACCATCAAGGCCTTCGAGGCCATTTACGATCTGGTGTATTCAAACGCAACCGAGAGCGTCGATTAGCGGCAGAAGGACGTACGACGCAGGGGTCAGTTTTCGTCTTCTATAATGTCGATGACGGTAGCTTCCCCTTCGATCTCTTTCGAGGCTTCGTCATCGTAGCGCTCTACGACGATGGTGCAATCGGTGAGCATCATGGCGAAGAACCCAATGGTCGATAAAAACGGAGCGAGGATAGATAATGCGCCTGCGCCTGCCACTCCGATCGTCAAGGGCACCTCAAGAAGCGTCTTCCCTTTGCTGTTGCGGATAATGGCACGGCGTGCATTGCCTTCGTTTGCCAGTTCTTTAAGGCGACCAAGTAATTCGCCACCCGTCGTCTTGATTTCCTCGAAGGTTGTCTTTGCTTTACCCATGGTTGTTGAATAAAAGTGTCGATCTGGTAAAAAAAATGGTTCGTATCGCGTAAGGAATCGCTTCGGCGAGACTCTTATATGTACGAACATCTCACCAGAAAGATACACCATGCATGCACATGTATTCTGCGCATCCACCTACGGGGTCGACGCACACATTATCGATGTGGAGGTACACTGGCGCGGCTCGAGTGTGCCGTCCTATCAACTAGTCGGCTTGCCTGACCGAGCCATCAGCGAATCCTACGCCCGAATTGACACAGCCATCAGAAGCACGGGCTACGATATGCCACTCGGACGCAAAACGGTCAGTTTGGCACCCGCCGACCTGCCAAAAGAGGGAAGCGCCTTCGATCTTCCCATCGCCGTCGGAATTTTGGCCGTGTGCGACCTCATCAACCGCCGGATTCTGAGTCAGACGCTCATCTTGGGTGAACTTGCATTGGATGGGTCGCTGCGTCCTGTGAAGGGAGTGCTGCCTGTGGCCGTCGAGGCCAGACAGAAGGGCTTTCGCAGCATCCTGCTTCCTCGGGCGAATGCATCTGAGGCGGCCGTGGTGGAGGGGATCGACGTTTATGGTCTCGAGAACTTGCAGGAGGTCATAACCTGGCTGAATTCGCCCGAGCTGTTTCAACCCATAAAGACCGATCTCACCGGACTTTTTGAAGACGTTGATTCCATTGGGCTCGACTTCAGCGACGTAAAGGGTCAGGAGACCGTCAAACGGGCCCTCGAAATCGCCGCCGCCGGTGGCCATAACATCATTCTCGTGGGCCCGCCAGGATCAGGCAAGACCATGCTCGCACGCCGGATACCAGGTATCCTCCCTCCATTGAACCTGAGCGAAGCTTTGGAGACCACCAAAATACACTCCGTGTCGGGTCTGTTGACCGGTGGCAAGGGGCTTGTAACCAAGCGACCCTTCAGGTCGCCCCATCACACGGTGTCGGACGTCGCCCTCGTAGGGGGCGGAAGCATTCCGATGCCCGGCGAAATATCGATCGCTCACAATGGGGTCCTATTTTTGGACGAACTGCCCGAATTCCGTCGCAATGCCCTTGAAGTGTTGCGCCAGCCTCTCGAGGATGGCTACGTGAGCATATCACGGGCGAGGATGAGCGTGACATATCCGTCTCGATTCATGTTGGTTGCATCAATGAATCCGTCGCCCAAAGGTGACTGGGGTAACGAGGGGACCGAGGAGGACCAGAAGGCCGCGCGGAAGTATCGAGCCCGAATTAGTGGTCCCCTGCTCGACCGGATCGACTTGCACATCGAGGTCAA
>CAYZWQ010000176.1:0-5553 GCA_964481355.1 uncultured Chitinophagales bacterium | reverse complement strand
ATCACAGCTTCACCACTTTGCCGTCTTTCATCACGAATTTTACGCGGGTCATGGCAGACACGTCGCTCACAGGGTTGCCCTCAACCGCAATGATGTCTGCCAACTTGCCCACCTCGACGGTGCCGATCATGTCGGCCATTCCCAAGATGGCGGCGTTGGTGACCGTGGCAGATTGAATCGCCTCGAGGGCCGGCATTCCGGCTTCGACCATGTACGTGAACTCCTTGCCGTTGTCGCCGTGGTAGAACACGCCGGCATCGGTCCCAAAGGCGATCTTGACACCCCGTTTGTAGGCTTCGCCGAAGGTCTTCTGGATCTGCGGCCCAATGGCACGCGCCTTCGGAACCACAAGCGGATGGTAATAGCCGGGCTCCTCGGCCTTTTCTGCCACAAACTTGCCGGCTGAGATCGTCGGAACGTAGTATGTTCCACGCTCTATCATGAGGTCCATCACCTCATGGGTCATCTCGGTGCCGTGTTCGATGGTCGTAATTCCTGCAAGCACGGCGCGCTTCATGCCCTCGGCACCGTGGGCGTGGGCTGCGGTGTGCATTCCGTAGTCTTTGGCAGTCTCTACAATGGCGTTCAGCTCCTCCTGGGTGAACTGCGGGTTGGCACCGTCTTTGGCGATGCTGAGCACCCCGCCGGTCGCAGTGATCTTGATGGCATCTGCCCCGTCCTTGTAGCGCTGACGCACGGCTTGGCGAGCCTCTTCAGGGCTGTTGATCACGCCGTCGCGAGGACCCGGATCACCCATCAGGTCGCGGCGGTACCCATTGGTTGGATCGGCATGGCCACCGGTGGTTGCGATGGACTTACCCACAGAAATGATGCGCGGTCCAACCACCGTTCCGGCATTCACCGCATTGCGTAACGCCGTGTTCACATTCGTGCCGCCCAAATCGCGCACGGTGGTAAATCCTGCATCCAGCGTCTTGCGGGCGTAGAGCGTCGACCGGAATGCCAAGTCGGACTCGTTGGACGTGAACCGCTGCAGCGTGCCGTCCTTGCTAGTCTCCGTTTCCAAATGAACGTGCATGTCGATCAGGCCCGGCATTACCGTGTGTCCCTTCATGTCGACGACCGTGTCGCCCTGGCGAGGATTGGAGTATCCTTGCTCGATGGCGGTTATTTTGTTGCCTTCGACCACGATGGTCCGAGAACTGGCCATGTTACCGGTCTTGACATCGAGGACGTTGCCGGCATGGATGAGCGTGCGCTGGGCGAATGCAGATGATGTGATGAGGAAAAGCGAACAGAGAAAACCGACGATGGTAAACCGTTTCATAGGGATATTCAAGTTAGACGACAAAGTGTTGGGACGTGGCAATATGCGACCTTGGAACGTGAAATTCCACACCAGCCATGAAAATTATGCCATTGACTGCTTTATGGGCAGGCTGATAATGAACGTGGCTCCTTCACCGACTACGCTCTCGACGTCAAGATGACCACCATGTGCCAGAATGATGTCGTGGGTGATGCTCAAGCCAAGCCCCGTTCCGTCGGTGCCCTTCTTTGTGGTGAAGAAAGGCTGCAGGATCTTGTCTTTGATATCTTTTGGAATTCCCGGACCATTGTCCATAATCTCAATTACGACCCATTGGCCATTTCGCCGTGTTCTGATTTTGAGGTGTGCCCTTTTGACTCCCGACCCCTGATCTCCGATCAAAGATCCCCGATCACCGTTCACTGCCCCCCGCATGGCGTCGAATGCGTTGTTGCAGATGTTCATGATGACCCGGCTCATGTCTTCGGCCACCAGGTCAACCTCGCCGACGAGATCGTCGAGGTCGAACTCAAGCTCCACATCGATGGGCTTCGATCCGGCACGCATCCCATGGAACGCAAGATTGCAGAACTCGATGAGCATTGCGTTGAGGTCGGTGGAAACAACCTGGCCCTTGCCTTCCCTGCTGTGTTGCAGCATGGATTTTACAATGTTGTTCGCCCTCGTGCCATGGTTGAAGATGACCTTTAGGTTCGCGCCGATGTCGTCGAGTGCCTGTCCGACCGAGGTCGTGTCGGCCGTACCGATGGATGAGAGCTCATCGCGCGCCTCCTGTACCAGCTCCATGCTCAATTCGGAAAAGTTGTTCACAAAATTGAGCGGATTTTTGATTTCATGGGCAATGCCAGCCGTGAGCTGCCCCAGTGAAGCCAGTTTTTCCTGCTGAATGAGCTGATCCTGCGTGCTTTTGAGTGTCGTGATGGCGCCGTTCAGCTCCTCATTCTTGTGCATGAGCATGTTCATGGCGTACGATTTGCCATTTTCAAACACGTATCCGACAGCGAAAAGGGTCCATATCAAGCCAGCGTACGTTGAAAAGTAAAACGAGTCAGAGAATTCGGTAGACCAGCTTTGCGGTGCTTCCATACCATAGACCTGCAGCACGTAAAAGAAGACCAACATGGCGCTCTGCCCAAAGAGGGTGAACACCCCCATGCGTTTTCCGGCAACCAAAATGGCCACAATGGGCGTGGTTGCCAACCAAGGCAGCAACGGTGAGAAAAAGCCCCCGGATGCGAATATGGTCACACCGATGCTCAAAATGGCGGTGATGAAGAAGATGCCTGCCACCTTGTAGGGTTCGAAACCGCTCCGGTACAGCAGCAGACAAAGGCCTGTCACAAAAAATAGGGGCGCTTGGGACAGGACTCCGCCAAAGTAAGATATGGACAGGCTGATGACGGTGTAAAAAAGCGAGTTCAGCAGCACTAACACATACACGACCACAGCGAGGCGGGCACGGCGTGACGACTCTTCCGTTTCATGATACGAAGGTGGAATAAAGTAGTTGATCGCCCTCGAAAACATATTCAGAATGATTTATCCGACCAGGCTGAATGATATGAAGTATGCCGCCCATATCCACAATCCTTGAAGTGCGCCAAACAGCAGTGCACGCACGTAACTTTTCTGCACCTCGAACTTGAAGAGGAATGGAAGCACCATACAGATTAATCCTTCTCCCATGATGATGTACCATGGGGTGTCGCCAATCATGGGAGTGCTGTGATAGACCCACCAGCCCGCACCGTTGGCGAAATGCTCGAAAAGAGGAATGAAAAGTAAGCCCAGAGCCAGCGTTGCAAGCATGCTCTGCCACATAGGCTTGTGTCCCGATATCAGAAAGCCCAGGTAGCCGACTTGCACGAGCACCACAGCCCAAGCAAACGGCATGTACAAGGGTGAACAGAAAATCATCGGTTCACCGCCGGCATACAGCAATGTCTTAGTCGACTCCACCAACCAGCAATCGGCGGCCAATTCGACGATTCCGGCCATGAGGCCGAACGCCAGTAGCTTGAAAAGGAAGCCATCGCGAGTTCGAACGGCAAATGCGGCAATGACGGCATACATGCCAAAGGCGAGCACTGCAGCCGACATCCAACCGGCATGATAATAGCTACTCAACGCCGCAACGGTAAGCGTCGTCGCTATGGTGATGAACATGAACTTGGCCTCTTTAGAGGTACCCCTGTTCACGGCACCGGGTTGTCCAAATGCGCTCATAGTGTATTTCAATGTTTTTTCTTGAACAAATTGAGTATGCGCACGGCATAGTGCACCAAGTGAATAACCACCGTGCCGAGTAATCCGACCGTCGGTTGCCACGGCAGGCCAATGTCATACCGCTTCTGATCCCTCCAACGAAACGGTGCCAGAAGCCAGGGCTCGTGCAGATCCCAGATCTTGCACGGTTTGGCGTCGCTTCCCGACCGTTCGATGATGGTGTTCACCGCCCTGCGCGCCGCCTCGTTGGCCCCCTCCATGGTTGCCAGGTCGGTGTTGGTCTTTACATAGTCGGAGGCCAGATACAGGTTCGGTATGTTGGTGTAGGCCATCGGTCGCAGTGTCCACGTGTTGACGCGATTCACGAGCAGCGGTTCCTCATTCTCGTTTTGGGACGCCTTCTTGCGCTCATCGTCGGTGGCATCCGGATGGACGGGCGCAATTATGTCGCTGTCGAGATACCATCCCACTACCATGTCCTTGGTCAGTAGGGTCTCCTCCTCGTTGTTGAGGCTTTTCGTGATCTGCTCCCAAACCTCCTCGAATATTTCCTCTTTCGAGCAGTGGCAGGCCTGCTTTCCGTTGAATCCCTCGTTGAACCAATCGGAGATGTCGATGGAGATGATCCCCTTCACCTTGCCGTCACCAAAGTTCGACAGGTCGACGCCACGCCAAAACTGCGGCTGAGAAATTAGCGTGATGGCCCACTGCGAATCGGAGCAGATGACGTGGCCCTTCGCGATTTTGACGTCGGTGTTCAGATACACCTGAAGGCCGTTCATCCAGCTCACCGACGGCGACAGGTCAATCACATACTTGAGCGTTGCGTCGGCATCGAGCACGCTGTCGCTGATGAGGGGAGCCATACGTTCAACTGGCACGGCAAAGATATAGTGGTCGGCCTCCACATCGATGGCCTGATCCCCTCTTTTCACAACCACATGGTCAACATGGCCGTCCTTCATGACGATATCTGCCGCTGTGGAACCAAAATGGTAGTTCACACCCAAGGTTTTCGTGAGGTGTTTGTACCATGGACTCAGCCACGCATCGTTTGTTGGCGCATTCAACACGCGGTCGGTATTCACGAACGGATCTATCGTGTTATAGATGAGCTGCAGAAAGATGTCGCCTCCTGTCTTGGTGCTTGCCGTCCGCGCCTTCGCCGCAACCAAGGTGCGAGTCAAACCCTCGACGAGAAGGGTGCGGTAGGTGTCGCTGAATCGGTCGGCATCGAGGTATTCCCACCAACCGAGGCCCTCATATTCGTTGACACGACGGTCTTTGCAGCTCGTCATAAGCTGCCAGACCCGTTCGCCGAAGTGCTTCTCCTCTTCTTTCGTAAGGCCAGTGTCCGAATGAAACATCGAGCTGACCAGCGATTCGACTTCGGAAACATTCCGAGGAAAGTGCGCCAACACTTTGATCGGCATCTTGCCGTAACGGCCCATGGTGCTGAACTCGGTGGGGACCAAGTTCTCGAACACGGTGCGTCCGTCGCCGGTGGGGATCCGCTTCATGGTGTTGGTCACATGGCGGTAGAACCCCGGAAAAAAGCGAAATCCATGTTCGCCGGGCAGCGGACGGCGACCGCCCGTTGCCGTGTCGGGAACATCAACGCTGCGGGCCTTACCGCCGCAATAGTCCGTTTTGTGCTCGTAGACCTCCACCTGAAAACCCCGTTCGGCTAACTCATGTGCGGCGCTCATGCCGGCAACCCCCCCACCCAAAATGGCAACCCGTTTCATAGTTCCCCTCATTGTTTGACATCAATTCATATTAACTGTCTGCTAGACAACAGACGACAGAGGATAGTAAGTATTTATCCTCAAATGTTCACAATAGTTTATGAGTGACCTTACATCACCCGAATGGTGAACGTAATCATGAACATCACCAAGAAGATGAGCAGCAGCGGCATCACAAATCGCAGCCAACGGTCATAGCCCAGCTTGACCAAAGCGAGCGACGGCAGGATGACGTTGGTCGGACTGATGGCGTAGAACATCCCCATGCCGTAAATGTAGGCGTCGATG
>CAYZWQ010000175.1:0-5556 GCA_964481355.1 uncultured Chitinophagales bacterium | reverse complement strand
GGACCCGACTTCCAGGGCGTGTACGACATTTTAGCCAACGAGCTGCACCTGTACGAAAAGGTGAACCATGGCGCCAAGAAGGCCGACACCGAGATCCTCCCGCTTGAGGAGGGCATGGCGCAGACGACGCTGAGTCAGTCGGTGCGCGAAGCCACCACCGAGGAGGTGATGCTGCTTGAGGACGAAATCAAGAACATGGATCCCGTCGCCTTCTCGACTGGCAAGGTCACTCCTGTGTTCTTCGGGTCGGCGCTCAACAACTTCGGGCTGGACATTTTTCTGAGCTACTTCGCCCGCTGGGCTCCTGCGCCCAAGCCGTATGTCGACGAGGCTGGGGCCCCCCGCGAGCTGGATCAGGCCTTCAGCGGATTCGTCTTCAAGATGCAGGCCAACATGAATCCCGACCACCGCGACTGCACTGCCTTCGTGCGCGTGGTGTCCGGCAAGTTTGAGCGCGGCATGGAAGTGCTGCATGCCGACACCGGACGCAAGATCCGCGTCGCCACCCCCCAGGCGCTGATGGGCGACGAGCGCAGCATCGTCGAGGAGGCGTATCCGGGCGACATCCTCGCCATCTTCAATCCCGGCGACTTCAAGATCGGGAACACGATATATGTGAAGGAGAACGTCCGGTTCAATGTCATCCCCCTGTTTACGCCTGAGCATTTCATGAAGGCGAGCTCCAACGATCCCTTCAAGCGGAAGCAGCTGCGCGAGGGTTTGCAGCAGCTTGCGGAGGAGGGCGTCGTGCACGTGTTTGAAGTGCCCAACGGGTTGGGGAACGAGTTGCTGCTTGGTACGGTCGGAGCCCTCCAGTTCGATGTGGTGAAGCACCGGATGGCCGCCGAGTACAAGGTGCAGATCATCCTCAGCGGAACGCCGTACTACACGGCGAGGTGGCTTTCCGACAAGGTGGGTGTCGTCGACAAGCTCAAGAACGCGTACTCCACCGATGTGACCACCGACATCGAGGGCAACCCCATCGCGCTCTTCCACAGCGCGTATGCCCTCAGCCAGGCAGAGGAGGCGGTGGGAGCTGAGAATTTGCTGAAGTATCGGAGCTGATAAAAGGTTGTTCGGCTGACGTTTCCGCCTTCGGCATCGATGATTGGCTCAAAATTCATACAAGGTTGTTCGACTGACTCCTCGCTTTGCATCTAAACAAAGAAGATTGTTCGCCGATACCTCACTTCGTGTCGGTGTGTCAGCTCACAATGACAACGGCGACTTTGGTGCAGGAGGAAGAAAGACATGGGCGGCAAAGCCGGCCATGTCTTTCTCTAATTGCTAAGCGGCAATTTGTCATTGTGAATTGACACATTGAGGGCGAGGCCCGAAAGGTCGATGAACAACCTTCTTTGTTTTATCGCAGTATATGGTGTCGATGAACAACCTTCATTGACGCACTACCACTCAGATCCTTCGTTTCACTCAGGACGGCTTCGCCGCTCCATCTCAAAATCGGCGAAGTCAAACCCGGGGCTGACGGTGCAGCCGACAAGGGTCCATGACTCGGTGCAGCGGGCGCGCTGCCATACGTTTTTGGGGATGGTGAACTGTGGGAAGGCTCCGTTGGCAGGATCGAAGCCCAGCCTATGGACCGTGGTCGTGCCGTCGTCGTTGCGAAGTTCCAGTTCCAAGGTGTCGCCCGCGTAGTAGTGCCAAATTTCGTCCGACGCCACCTTGTGCCAAGCGGCCGGCTCGTCGCCGACCAGCAGGTAGTAGATTGCCGTACCGGCCGAACGCGTTGATCCGTCTGCGCGTACCATCGACTCGTCGCAGCGGTACGTTTCCTTGTAGAATCCTCCTTCAGGATGTGGTAGGAGGTTCAGGAGTGAGGCGATGGATTGGGGAGAGGTGGGGAAGGACATAGGACGTAAGACGTAGGACGTAGGAATGCGAGTGAAAATAGGAAGTTGTGTAGTGAGATGGTAACATCGAGAGTAAAAGGAGTGAACCAATAGATGCTCTTCGATATGAACATATCTAAAGCCACCACATTTGTCTGAATAGTGATCAGTGGCTCATATTATCACTTGAAAGTCGACAATGAAAGCTCACTTGGCATTGATTCGGTACTAGTGAGTCAGGTTGACACCTCTCTGTTTCCTGTGAATTAGGAACCATATATCCACTTTACGGTTAAAACACGTAGCCAATAAATAAATACCATAAAAAATACGAAATGAAGAACAGTAGTAAACACAGTGACAGTTACACGAAGTACATGCTGATGTTATTATCATCCTTTGTTGCTATGTACATCACAATGTATTTCAATACGTACGAAAT
Organism: uncultured Chitinophagales bacterium; assembly: GCA_964481355.1. GTDB lineage: Bacteria > Bacteroidota > Rhodothermia > Balneolales > CAYWCV01 > CAYWCV01. Next base: position 3,264 of record CAYZWQ010000175.1, on the reverse strand, counting down.
TGACCACGCCTATTTCAGTATGACCCGATTCTTTATGGCATGCATGGGTATTTCGGCAATGGCAGTTATCATGCTCCTGTTCATGCTGGATATGTATAGGAATACGAAACTGAACAGCGCAATTATTCTTGGAAGCGCAATACTATTCTTTAGTGCTTTAGGTTTGGTCCGATCACAAACCCCAATTGGTGATGTACTCTACTTGAAGGGTATGATTCCGCATCATTCAATAGCCATCCTAACAAGTAAAAGGGCAGCTATCAAAGATCCGGATGTACGGAAGCTGGCCGACGAGATCATTGCCGCACAAGAGAGGGAAATTGCCGAGATGAAAGCACACATCGTTCGATTGCAGTCACAAGAGTAGCCGTTTAAGAAGCAATAAATTTCGTCGTTTTCGCTGCTTACCTTGTTTGTAATATGTTACAAAACAAGTAGGATGCGTCTTAAAGTGTGTCTACATTGAGCAAAGATTTACAAATCATTTGCTGGTGCTGAAAAATCCAATCAACGGTTTTAAATACTTAGGAGATCTAGAAGCGATAAACTGAACATATCACATGTCATGATAACGATGCTTTAACACTTCGATCGACATTTCCTAGATCGTCGTTGAGACCCCCACATACTCATAGACGAAACCAATCGCATCAATATGCCTACCATAAGGATTCTCATGCCTGGGTATTTGTCTAATTCGCCCATAGGGTGGCCATGTGTGGCGATGGGCCTTGCTAATGTAGCGTAAAGACACTAACGCGATAAAAGGGCAAAATACCTGGTCATTGTCAGCCCATTAATCACAACAATTGTTGAACAGATAAAACATTATTAGCCGACAATTATTAGCTTAAGCCTCCAAGTCATGCATTCATTCACAAACAGACTCACCTGCCGTCCACAATTGATCGAATAGAGGTATTGTATGTCAACCAATGTCAAAAACCCGTTCACCTGGGTCGAAATTTATGTGGAGGATATGGGCAGGGCACGGAAGTTTTACGAAACCGTGCTTCACATCCAGATGGTCCCTATGCAGACGCCAGGCGACTTCGGCGACTTGGTGATGGTAAGCTTTCCGGGCGACATGGAAGGACCCAACATCAGCGGTGCCCTGTGCAAGACGAGCGAAATGAAACCCGGCACCGGTGGTACGCTGGTCTATTTTGCCTGCGACGACTGTGCCGTCGAGTCCTCGAGGGTCAACTCAGCCGGCGGTCAGCTACTGCAGCCCAAGATGCCCATTGGTGAGCATGGGTTCGTCGCCGTTGCAATGGATACCGAGGGAAATACGATCGGATTTCATTCGATGTCATAACGCTGTAACACCATGGGCGAAATCAAGACCAAGCAAACCGATGCGGATGTGCACGAGTTCATCAACACGGCCGCCAACACGGAGCAGAAGAAGAAGGACAGCTTCGAAATCCTCAAGCTGATGCAACATGTGTCCGGTTTTGAGCCCAAAATGTGGGGACCGTCCATCATCGGCTTTGGGCAGTACCATTACAAATCGGAACGCAGCCGTCAGGAGGGCGACTGGCCGCTGATCGGGTTTTCACCGCGCAAGTCCGCCATCTCGCTGTATGTGTACTCGGGCTGTGCCGGGCAGGACGACATGCTCAAAGAACTGGGCAAATTCAAGATGGGTGCCGCCTGCATCTATGTGAACAAGCTGTCCGACATCAACATCGAGGTGCTCAAGAGGCTGATGACATCCACAATCGACCACCTGCAGCGCAGATGGGGCAATAGTTGACGTGCAGATCGATTTCACCATTCTACTGGACCTGCTCGGCACTTTTGCTTTTGCAGTAAGTGGCATTCGACTCGCATCAGGCAAGCAGATCGACTGGTTTGGTGCTTACATCATCGGACTGGTGACAGCAATCGGTGGTGGCACCCTTCGAGATGTACTCCTGGGTGTAACACCGTTTTGGATGTTGGATGTCAAGTATTTCGCGACAACCGGAGTTGCGCTGCTTTCGGTATTGTTGTTCAAAGAGAGGTTATTCAAGTTGGGCAGTCCGCTTTTCTTGTTCGATACCATTGGCTTGGGTCTCTTTACCGTTGTCGGCATCACCAAAAGTATTGATGCCGGCTTATCGGTAGTGGTGTGCATCGTAATGGGCACCATCACCGGGTCTGTCGGCGGAGTCGTGCGCGATGTGCTGCTGAATGAGGTTCCGCTTCTATTTCGTAAGGATATCTACGCGTTGGCTTGTGTCGCGGGCGGTGGTGTCTACTTCCTTTGCGGCTACTTGGCCATACCGGTTGGGATTACCGAACTAACTGCGGCTGCAACGGTGATCACATTCAGACTTTTGGCCGTCAAATACCATCTGCATCTCCCCCAGTTGAAACCGCTCAAGTAATTCACAATTATCAGTGCTATCAGTGTGATCTGTGGTTTGTAAATGGCGCAGAGATTTTTAAGAAACCACAGATTGCACTGATAACACAGATAGTATACTGTAGTGATTACTTCTTATTTTCTTCACTACGAATCCCTCCTCCTGCTTTTTTCTTTCTTCCATCTTTATGTCCAACGTCCACATACTGAATCATAGCAACTCCATTTTCAACCAGTTCATCGCCGAAATAAGGGACATCGAGGTGCAAAAGGATCCCATGCGATTTCGGCGCAACCTGGAACGCATTGGCGAAGTGATGGCCTACGAGTTGAGCAAGGGATTGAACTATGGTTCGGTTGAAATCACCACTCCGTTGGGTGTCGCCACCGAGCAGCTGGTCGACGATCATATCGTGCTCGCAACGGTGCTTCGCGCCGGACTGCCCATGCACAATGGGTTCCTCAATCTGTTTGACCGCGCCGGCAACGCGTTTGTTTCGGCTTTCCGCAAGAGCCACGACGGCGGCGACATCGAGGTAGAGGTGGAGTACATATCGACGCCCAATCTCGATGGCAAAGTGCTCATCATTGTGGATCCGATGCTGGCAACCGGGAAATCGCTGCTTCTGGCTTACAAGGCGCTTCTCACACGCGGCACGCCGGCACGCACCCATGTCGCCGCGGCGATCGGCAGCAGTGCAGGACTCAATTACTTACAGGATAACATGCCTCCTGGCACACACTTTTGGCTGGGTGCACTCGACCGAGAGATGAACCATCTGTCGTACATTGTTCCCGGACTCGGCGATGCCGGCGATTTGGCATATGGTGTGAAGGAATAGGTCAGTTTATCTGATTTCCATATTGGTAGGCTAGTGGATTAATGTAACTTATAAGTTACATTTTGCTGA
>CAYZWQ010000174.1:0-5648 GCA_964481355.1 uncultured Chitinophagales bacterium | reverse complement strand
TGCCGACCACGTCGATGGTCGGTATGGAATGCTTCAACCCGTCGAAGCGGACCTCAAGTTTTGCCAAATCATCATATAGAGATTTGGCTTCCGCATTAGAGCCCAAAATCGACATCAATTCACGACGGTCTTCTTCGGTGTTGAGTCCGTCCAGTTCGTTGTTGATGAGGTGAATGATTCGTTGATCCATGGTTTTAATCCGTGATGCGTTACGACAATTGCAGTCGCTTTAGGAGAAGTACACGGGAATCCGAAAAAAGTTGGTGGGTTTCAAAAAAAATTACCCGGCCAGAATGTCCCTTAGACGGATTCGCGCCGAGTATAGCCTTGATTTTACCAGGTTCTCCTCTATGTCGAGAATGTATGCGATATCGCGGTACGGCATATCATCGAAGTACTTCAGGTAGAGCACCATTCTCTGTTCTAATGGCAGCTGGTCGATGGCCTCCTGCAAGTGCATATTCGACTCTTGGACTTCCATATCCTGGTGGGGGTCCGAGTCGTGGCTCAGTTCGTTGGGAAGCTCGTCGGTCGTGTGATTATCCCGCTTGTGATTCAGAGACTCGTTCACAGCTATACGGTACAGCCAGCTGAAATATCGAAACCGCTTGTCGAAAGTGGCCAGTTTCTGCCAGGCCTTGATGAATACGTTTTGTACGACATCCTTAGCTGCAACTTGGTCGCCCGTTATTTGGCAAGCCGTAGTATAGAGGATTTGCTGGTACTTCCTAACCAGGGTCTCATAGGCACGGTGATCCCCCTCCAAGCAGAGCTCAACCAATTCATTGTCTGACAACAGGTGATAATCCATAGGCCAGAAGGGTGACACATTTGACAACAACAATACCCATCAACACGTACAAACCGACTTAAAATACTATTCTATGATAAACAATTTTTCCAAAGATGTATAATGAAACACATCCCTAACGTGCTTGGACGGGTTGCGCAACGTAATGGTGCATTGTTTGTCGTTCAAGCGTTTGTAAGTGTTTACAATGATCCCAAGCCCCATGGATGAGATGTATTCAAGGCCAGACAGTTCCAAGACGACACTTGAGTTAATTTTGTCAAAAACGGGTTCAGCATACCTCCCCTGTGCCGCGTCGAATCGACCAGTAAGGGTGATGACTCCGTCGGGATTTGTGGTGATGGTGAACATAGTTCAATATCAATCTTAAATATTCAAACTGCAATTTTCCCGCACAATTATTCGTCTCTCAGTAACAAAAAAAGGGAGTGGCACGATTGCCACCCCCCAAAGAAAAGTACCGCTGAACGTTTGTGATACGATTACTGCGTCACTTGATGAGCGTCAGCTTGCTGGTCATGATGCGTCCGCCGGCCTCCAGGCGAACGATGTACACGCCGCTCGGGATTCCCGCCGCGTTAAAGGTGATAGAGTGACGACCGGCGCCCATCGTTGTGTGAACCAAGGTTGACACTTTGCGTCCTGTAACATCATAAACAGCCAAGCGCACATTGCCCGACTGGGCAAGGTCGAACGGGATCACCGTGGTAGGATTGAAGGGGTTCGGGTAGTTCTGGCCAAGACGGAACTCAGTTGGCAGACCGGCGTTGTCCCCTTCGTCGCTCGTCGGTGTTCCCGTGTCGCCATCGTCATCGCCATCACCATCGGTGCTTGGTGCAATGATCGTGAACATGTAATCCTCCACTTCACCGTCAGTGGCTGCTCCGTTTGGACCCAGGGTCTCGTCGGACGAATAACGGAAGCGCACAAACGTGTCGCCCAATCCGGCATCGGCCGGTACGATGATAGAGAGTTGCGTCGAGCCGGCCTCCAATGCAGGCCCCAGTGGCATCTTCTCGCCTTCTCCGAATGTGCCGTCACGGTTCCAGTCGAACCACGCATGGAGATATCCGTTGCCGGCCACTGTCACATCGAAGCGAAGCGTATCACCCGCTGCAATCGACGTGGGCAACACTACGCCGTCATCGTCGGAATCGCTGTCGGCAAGCAATGATGGATTTCCATTTGATGTATGGGCCACGGATGTACCGAGATAAAGCTCCTGTTGACCGATTACGGGCTGCAAATGCCTTGCTCCATCGCTAGGGTAGGCCAGGCTGCCATCAACGATGGCCATGTCTTTTTGAAGGTCGGCCCTCAAGGTGCCAAAGGTATTCGGCGCATCGCCATAATCGGCCTTCTCCAGGCCAAAATCGATGCCGTGTTGCGATACCAATTCGACGTACAGCAGTCGGGCTCTTACATTACCGTTCACGTCGCGCAAATTGACGGCTTCCGACTGCATCGTCAGCGATTTATTGCGCACTGGCCACGCTTCAACACCGGATGATAGGGATACTGCATCATCGGTGTACAAGGGACGTCCGTCAATCACCACCGTGATGCCGGTGTTGAACGTCAAGCTGCTGAAACTGGAGGAGGTGAACAACTCGCCCTGCTGTTGTTGACGACCCGGCGCAGATACCAGAATACTTTCGTCGTCACCTGTGCGCATGACACCGTTGAATGCGTTTATGTGTGCATCACGCTTTGCTTGGCCAGCGTTGCCCGACAATATGATCTGCAGGATTCCATGTGAGTCGACCCGCATATCCGGCTTTCCGTCGAGATTCGTGTCGAGGGCCAGCGTCATGCGTCCCACCGACACATCGCTGCCCGGGGAGGCGTCGTGCGCCGACGACGACTGGATCACCGGGTTGGAGGGCAACGATCCGTACGACTGGTCTTCGTCGAGGCGGATGGTGTACAGTGTGGTAGGCCAACTCTGGGAGAATCCGTTCTGAGGATTGATCTCAACCGTATAATTCCCTGCAGGCAGATTCTCGGATAGGTATGAACCGTCTTCCTTGGTTGTCACAAACCGTTGCACCTCGGTACCCTTGTCGGACTTGCCAGAAATGGATACGACCTGACCCGCAAGGCCACGGTCAGTGGCAGGATCCCACAGACCCGACGTGTTGCCGACTCCCAACACGGAACCTGCAATGCTGCTGTTGGTTGGTTCGGGCAGTGCATCTTGGTCCTGTTCAATCACGAAGGCAATTTCAATGAAACCGCCCGAATTCAACACGATTTCAATAGGATTCTGGGAAACGGCAACCCAAGGGAATGGCACCGAAAGTTCTACCAGATACACACCAGGTATCAAATTTTCAACCTTGAAGTATCCATCGGCGTCGATTCCCGACTCAAAAGACGTGACTCCAACCGTCTGGATGCTGTTTGGTTGTGCAACCCCCTTGAGCGGTGCAGGACCTGTTCGAACACCAGAGACTTTTGTGTCAGCTGTAGGCAAAGCCGACATCAGCCCATTTGTGCCACTCGTCTTGGAGGCAGTGCCTACAACCACGCGGCCCTCAAGATTGGTGATGAAGAAGAATCCGAAGTCGACGGTTGCATCAGGCTTGGATTGGCTAAGCTCCACAGATGTTGTGGCGGCTGCAGGCATCGATTTGTACATGCCATTTGGAACCGTCGCGCCGACCTGATAGGTGCCGGCGGGAAGGGCCTCAATGGTGTAAACCCCGTTTTCGTCCGTGGTGGCCGATCCGGACGCACCGTTCGACTGCGCCGTGATCGAAATGTTTGCAGCCGGCGATTCGTTCGAGTCAAATTCGTCGTTGCCGTTCAGGTCGATAAAAGCAATACCATTGACGCTGTACATGAAAATCTGCGCCTGTGCGGTTGGGGCACCGGTAAGGTCCAGCTCATAATTGGACGCCTTGGAGCCGGCGAGCTCGGCAGAAACGATTGTAACCGCCTGCAAACCAGGAATGTTGGCATCCGAGAAGGCAATCTCAGTGGCGCCCAACTCTACGGCGGATGCATCGGCCGGCAACACATTTACCAACCCGAGGCTGTTCGTTTTGAACGTGGCAGCAACCGTTCCGTCATGGTGCTTGTCGTTGGCCTCGAAGCTGCCCGACAAGGTCACTACGCGCGGTTCTATGCTGATCGTGATGTCGGTGGATGTGCTCCCGTCTGGGTTCGTGACCGTCACCGTATACACACCGGGAGGCGACACCTGGCCGGCGACACCCGATATCGTTCCGGTTTCAGGGTCAAATTGCAGGCCGGGCGGCAAGGCAGGTTCGATGGAGAAGGTACCCTCGCCCTGGCCAAGTACCGGTGTCACCGGTTCGAGCACGTCGCCGTACTTGATATTGATTTCATTGACAGGATACGTGAGGTTCGCCGGAGGCAACGGAAAGCGAATCTCGGCCAATGCTGTCGGTGCCCCTTCCAGATCCAAGGTATAATTGGAGGATGCCGGCCCGTCGAGAGCCGCGCTGGTGATGCGTACCGGTTGATCACCTGCCGTATTGGCGTAGTCAAACTCGATCACGACATTGATGAGACTGACTTGCCCGACGTCGGATGCCACCACTCCGACCAGTTCAAGTGCGTTCGATGCGAATGTGGCTGCACGCGTGCCATCAAACTCTTTGTCGTTGGCCTCGAAACTTCCCCCGACCGTCAGTGATTTCGATGTGATTTCAAACGTGCTTCCGACGAACGTGATCACGTAGTTCTGAGTGACATCGATATTTTGGTCGTTCTGGACGGATAGACTTCCTTGTTGGATTGCGTAGGTGCCGACAGATTCACCCGTATTACGATTCAGTCCGGGCTGCAAGGCGTCTTGGAATGCCAACGTGCCAGTCGTGATGCTAAAGGTTAACTCGGGGTCAGCATCGCCATACACTTTCTGTAGGCCGGACGTGGCCGTAACGGTAATCGGACGTGGCTGAATGCTGAATGTGAGCGTGGCCTGTTCTGATCCGTCCAGATTTGCCGCAGTGATGGTATACGTTGCAGATGGTGATACTGCCGACGGTGTGCCAGAAATTTCGCCGGTAGTCGTGTTCAGTTGCAGCCCGGCAGGAAGTGCCGGCTCGACAGAGTACGTGACTGGATTAAGATAAACGGTATTCGAAGAGATGCCTTGCGGCAGTATCGGGGTTATTTCGTCTCCATAAACGAATGGATCAAATGGTGACGCATACTCAAATGGCGGCGGTGGTATCGCCACATTGGTGATCGCCACCTGCATGGCAACCCAGTTGGAAGAAACATCGGTGACGGAAAGATCATCCGTCAAGCCTGCCTCATCGGCCACAAAAGAGACCAGCATGTTCGACGGACCATTCGGATTTGTGTTGAAGTTTCCGTAACGGTGCTCGGTTCCTGCAATCGGTCCCAAGTTCGAGTTTTCACGATGGGTGAAGAAACCCAAAACAAGGGCGCCTTGTGGAACATTTAAACCCGGAGCGGTGAGCGTGTTGCTGTCGCCGACATTGCTGTTGGCGCCGATGATCGGGTTGGCCGTCTCAATTCCGGAAATTCGTGAGATTCCGAGTGCATACCGCACAGTTCCCCCCTCAGAGGGTTTCGTCCACGTATACGAGTTGACACCCGCAGAGGCATCTTCGGATGTGGCGATTTTATAGTAGACCGCCATCCCGATTTGATTCCCCTCATCGGCACGTTCGATTTGTTGCCAACCATCGGGAGCTGCGATGTTGATTACGGTGTTTCCACCACCAAACATCAGGCCGGCCACAAGAAGATCACCTGCTTGCACTCCTGCAGGTTTGCTCACAGTGAACGATTGGCTGCTACCAAACGATGTTTGTCCGCTCTCCCATACGGCTTG
>CAYZWQ010000173.1:0-5673 GCA_964481355.1 uncultured Chitinophagales bacterium | reverse complement strand
ACCAGGAATTTCTTGTTACCCACGTCGATACCCCCACCAGGCACCGTCACATTTTCATTGGCGATCGCGTCGGTCACATCGGTGAAGCTCACGCCGTAATATTTGAGCTTATTGAGGTCTACATCCACTTTGACCTCGCGGTCTAATCCACCGGCCAGGTCCACTTCGAGCACCGACGATATCGATTCAATTTGCTCCTGCAGATCCTCTGCGACCTTTTTCAGCCGGTCGAGGCTGTACTGTCCACTGATGTTCACCTGCATGATCGGAAATTCGGAGATGTTGATCTCCTGAACCACCGGCTCTTCGGCTGCCGGTGGAAGGTTTGGACGTGCCAGGTCTACCTTCTCGCGCACCTTTGTCAACGCGTCGCTCATGTCGACACCTGTCTGGAACTCCACGTTGATGCTTGAGTAGCCCTCGGTTGTGGTCGACATCATCTTTTTGATGTCTGCGATCTCGTTGATCTTTTCTTCCAGCTTCTGTGTGACCAGGCTTTCCATATCTTCGGGAGCCACACCCGGATAGACCGTTACCACGAAGATGTTCGGAATCTTGACGTCGGGCGACGATTCCTTCGGAATGCGCAAATACGAGGTGAGTCCCAAAATGGCGACTAGCACCACCATCACCATGACGCTGGTGCTTTGGTTGATCGCCAGGGTGGACAGGCCAAACTCTTTACGATCGGCGCTTTGGTGTTGTTTTGACTTTGCCATACGATGCGGTATGTGCTGTTGAAATTTTACTGTGCGACGGCAGCGACGCTGCTGGTGTCCGATTTTATGACACGAATCCTTGTCATGTTCTCGACGCTGGACGCGCCGGTTGTAATCACTTCATCGCCAACGTCGAGACCGCTGGTGATGACGACGCGGTTATTGAACATTGCACCTGTGGTGACCTGCCGGGATACGGCCATTGAGTTTCCATTCTCGTCGGATTCCACGACATAGACTTGGTAACCATCCTCGTTGCGGAAAACATACTCCTGGGCAAGCACCAACACCTCCTCGAATGAGCGTGTGCGGATTCTGACGTTCGACACCATGTCGATCTTATATTTGTTTCCCTGGTTGGGGATGTTGGCCTCAACGGTGAATGTGCGTGATTGAGGATCAATACTTGAGCCCACAAACACGACCTTGCTGTTGATGACATCCCCCTGAAATTCCTCGAACATGATTTCGACGCTGTCGCCCACCCGTACCGATTCGGCATATCGAGCCGGCACGCCGGCACGGACTCTGACCGACCCATCCGAAATGAGACGAACGACGGGTGTGCCCGGTGCCACCGTTTCGCCAACCTCACTGATGATGTCTTCGACAACCGCATTGAACGGAGCGCGCAGCACGGTGCGATCGAGCTGCAATTCGAGCAGCTTCAATGCGGCATCCGTTTGCTCGAATGCCGTCTTCGCAGCGATCAAGTCGAGTTCCGACCCAATCTTATCTTTTTCCCAAATGGCTTTGCGGCGCTCGTAGTTTTCGCGTGCATTCTCATTCTGGGCACGCAACCTTGAAACTTCGAGCAGGATCTGCGCATCGTCGATTTTGGCAATGGGCGCACCTTTTGCCACTCGGCTGCCACGGCGCACCTTCATTTCAATGATGCGGCCACTGCCTTCCGCCGCCAAATTGATGTCCTCTGAGGCTTTGACGGTGCCGATCACGCTGAGAAAGTCCTGAAAGGGTTCAGCTTCGATCTTCATCGATTCTACATTGACGATGCGCACCTGCTCCTGGATGAGTGCAGCATCGTTGCCTGTTTCGACTTGGGCTGCATCATCTGAGCAGGATGCAAGCATACCTGCTACGATAACTGCAAGTGTAATATTAAATGTGGATTTCATAGCGTGTTGTTGAGATGTCAGTAATTCAATTGGATACAAACGGCACCCGGCCAATGGCCATGTCGTAGCGTGCCTTGCTGTTCAAATAGTCGAAGACAAGCTGGGCGTAGTTTAGCTGTGCCTGCCGTAGCTGCAGTTCTGCTTCAGTCACGTCGAGCTGTGTCCCAAGCCCGTTATTGTAACGCGCCAATGCACGGTCGTATCCCGTTCGAGCGAGCTCGATCCCATCCTTTACCGATGGAAGGACGGTGATCACCTGGTTGATGTCTTCACTTGCGGTGATCACCTCGTTGCGCGCCTGCCTGTCGGCAAGACTGAGTTGCTCTTCAAGGTCCTTCCTGGCTATGATGGCCCTCTGCACGTTCGTGTTGCGACGCATTCCGTCGAAGAGTGGAAGGCTGGCCTTGATGCCAAGCGTCTGAAAACGGGCCCTGTTGTCGCTGTCACCGAAAAAGTCGGGCGACCCCGGCTGAGCTGCAGACCACCGCAGGTTGTAGGTGGCGGATATGTTGGGAAAATACATCGACTTTTCAGACGATATCTCCCTCTTTTTGAGCTGAATTTGGTAATCCAAGACCCTCAGATCACCCCTGGTCTGACCTAAATTGATCACCTCGTTGGCTTGCATGTAGGGTTGGTAGGGTACTTGATTGGTTACCTCGGCAATGGATGCATTTGTGACCGACGATACCCCACCAGAAAGGATTTCATAGGCCGAGAGATCACCTTCAATCTCAAAATCGGCGTCAAGCGGAAGGCCCATTACCACTTTGAGGTTTCTGTATGCAGCATTCACGGCATTCTGCGATTGCTGTATTCTTGGCTCCTCGTTGCGAAGCTGAACCTCGATGCGCAACACCTCATATTCGTCGATGATGCCGGCTGCGGCCCTGCTTTTGTTGTCGGCAAGGTTCTCACGAAGCCTTGTGATGGTCGCTTCCTGCAAGCGCAATTGTTCCTTTGCGATCAAGACGGCATGATAGGCTTGGCGTGTCTGCGTCACCACGAGCTGGGATGCGGCACGGTAGTTCTCGAGCTGCGCCATCCTGAACACGGACGAGCTGCTGATCCCGATGAATGCCTGGCCGCGGAAAAGGGTCTGTTGAACGCTGAAACCGCCGTCCCAGGAGTTGTCGGTGCCAAAGGCGATGGGAACCAAGGTCCCGGGTTCACCGCCAAAGAATTCGCCGGGCACAAAGTTGACCGGAATCTCCATGTTCCGCGTATAGGTCATGTCAGTGTTGATCGTGGGCATGACCTCGGCCCAAGCCAAGTTCTCCAGCTGGTCGGCGTCGCGCACGCTCAGCAGCGCCCGCTTCATGTCGGTTGAGTTGGCCAATGCCGTCTCAATCGCCGTCTGCAGGTTCACTTTCACATCTGATCTCACGGCACCATTTTGAGCCAAGGCTCCCGATGCAGAGCATAAAAATGCGACAATTAAAAGGATAGTGTTTCTTACCATATATCTGTGGATGTTGACAGGATAGACGTAGATCGTGTCAGGATTAGACCGTTTTGACCATGTCGTCGACAGGAGCATAACGGAGACCCTCGAGTAGCAAATTGATGTAGTGAGGTACTAACTCCTCAAAGCTGAATGTGTTAAGAATGGGTATTTCATGGCCACGGTGACGCATGTTGTAGAGCTGGATAACGCCTCTCATGCTGCTCCACATCATGACGGCCAGCTCGTTCGGGTCGTGCTTGTCGTGAATGGAGCCGTCGTTCATGCCATCCCTGATGGCATCGAGCGTGTACCTGAACAGCGATTCGCCCAAATCATGGCATGAGATGGCAATCTCGCTGTCCTGTGCGTCATGGTCCATGTCGGTGAGCTCGAAATAGGAGCTTGCCTTGAAGTAATCGGGTTGGGTCACCGCAAAATTGAAGTAGGCCAGACCAATGTTACGAAGCTTCTCTCTGCCTGATACCGGCTTTTCGTACGCATGGCGGAAGTGGTCGAGCATGATGTACATGCCTTTCTCACAGACGGCCAGATAGAGCTCTGTCTTACTTTTGAAATAGAGGTAGAGGGTGCCCTTGCTGAGCTCTGCCACCTCGGCGATGTCGTCCATGGTCGCCGAATCGATACCCTTCTCGAAGAACACCTTCTCGGCTGAGTCGACGATGGCATTTCGCCGCTGTTCGCGTTCCCGTTCCTTGCGTTCCGATATTCCCATTGCCCTTAGTGCAGATGATAAATGACTGTCAGTCAGTAAATGTACATATATTTATTTACTTGTTTGGCATGTAATACGCGAATCGGCCACACAAAGTTTCCCGACGGACGAAAAAAGCGCTACCTTTTGGGATTATTTTTTCCCAATGAGCAACAGACCCCTCTATCTGGATCTCCTACTGTTGGCCGTGGTTGCCGTGTGGGGTGCCAACTTCGCCGTCGTCAAATACAGCTTGGCAGAGGTGAGCCCGATGGCATTCAACAGCCTGAGGTTCATGCTGGCCGTGGCAGTGATGTGGTATCTTGCGATCTACAGGGGCAGCAAAATTCGGATTCACAAAGGGGACGCGTGGCCGTTGTTCGGTTTGGGCATACTCGGCAACTTTGTGTACCAGGTTGCCTTCATCATCGGTATCGAATGGAGCTACTCGGCCAATGCGGCCGTCATGCTGGGGTCGGGTCCAGTTTACGTGGCCATCCTGTCGCACTTTTTGTTCCAGGAGAAGGTGACTACGCCGCAGGTTGCCGGCATCATTACAGGGTTTTTAGGCGTTCTGATGCTCATATTTGGGAAGGATGGCTTCCAACTGGAGATGAGGTCAGGGCTGGGCGACCTCATGCTGTTTGTTGCCACCATCTGCTGGGCTTTGTATTCACTCTTGTCGCGAAATTTCCTGAGCCGGTACAAGCCACTCGACCTGGCGGTGATCAGCATGACCAGCGGTGGCCTCTCGATCATCCTTGCAGGCATGCCCTGGGTGTGGCAGACTAATCTGTTGGCCCTAAGTGGCGAAGCATGGGCTGGAATCGTGTACAGTGGCGCACTCTCCATCGGCATATCATATGTTATCTGGAACCATGGACTCAGCAAGGTCGGCGCTGTTCGCACAACGGCCTTCCAGAATTTTGTGCCGATGTTTGGGATTCTTTTTGGGTTTCTTCTGCTCGGTGAGCTGCTTTCTTGGTTGCAATATCTTGGTGCCATATTCGTCATCGCTGGCGTCGTGATGACGCGTTGGCGGTGGTAAATCTCCGTCAGTGAGCCCTGACGTACCCATGAATGGCTGAAGTGCTGTTTTTTTTGTACTTTTCTGCCTGTCTTTGCGTTGTTCACACGCTTTTCCAAACGATATTCTCTTTTATGAACATGGCTTTCGCCGGGGTTTTACGGCTGTTGATCGCCTTGATGCTTCTTGCAGGCGTTGGATCCCCCCTGTCGGCACAAAACCTCCCCACCAAACCCCCAAGCTCCAGCAGCGGGAGTTCGTCGGTCAATCTTGACTTCAAGATCGACGAAACCCTGGGTACCACCTTTTATGTGGACATGCTTGGTTTGGAGGCTGCCAAGCTCCCGTTCTCACCTGAGGTTCGCATCGATCCATCGAGGTACATCATTGGACCGAACGATCTGATCGGCGTGATCATTACCGGTACGTTCAGCCTGAACTACAGGGCATTGGGAGTCAACATTGAGGGCGACGTTTACCTCCCTTCCATCGGAAAAGTTCAAGTTGCGGGGTTGACGCTGCTGAACACCCGTGCTGCGATCAAGGACGCCGTCGAGAAGCAGTTCCGAAATGTGATGGTTGATGTGATGCTCGACAAGGCGAGGCCTCTCACCGTTCATGTGACGGGCGAT
>CAYZWQ010000172.1:3714-5674 GCA_964481355.1 uncultured Chitinophagales bacterium | reverse complement strand
CCAAGCGCATCCGCTCGTCGGATGTGTTGGGTGCCACCAGATGGATCATGGAGATGCCCATTCCGTCGGAATACCGGCTTACCATTGCGTGTTCGTCGGCAGGGAGATCCGGTATGATGAAGCCGTCGACACCCACACGGGCAGCATCGGCACAGAAAGCCTCAATGCCATATTTGACGATGGGATTGATGTATCCCATCAATATAATAGGCACCTCTGAGTGGCGACGTACTTCACTGACGATGTCGAAGATGACCGAGATGGTAGTGCCGTTCGCAATGGCGACGTTACTCGACTCCTGGATCGTCGGTCCGTCGGCCAATGGGTCGCTGAACGGCATGCCGAGCTCTATGAGGTCAGCTCCAGACTGCACGCAGCCGAGGATCAACTCGGCGGAATCTTCGATGCTGGGATATCCTGCCGTAATGAAAAGGCTCATCACCTTTCGGTCGCCGGCATTTTCAAATACAACATTGATACGGTTGCTCATGTCATTCTCCAAAGATTTCGTGCGATATCGTGCCCATGTCTTTGTCGCCTCTGCCCGAGCTGTTGATGACCACGATCTGGTCGGGTGTTGTATCTGGCATCATGTAATCGAGCCAGGCAAAGGCGTGCGCCGTTTCAAGGGCAGGTATGATGCCCTCCATGCGGGAGACCATCTGCACTGCCTCAAGTGCCTCAGCATCGGTGATGGCATGATATGCGACGCGTCCCGATGTGAAGAGATACGCATGTTCCGGCCCTATACCGGGGTAATCCAGACCGGCACTCACCGAGTGGGCCAGCTCGACCTGACCGGCCTCCGTCTGCAAGAGCATGCTCATCGCGCCGTGAAGCACGCCTGGCGATCCCTTCGTCAGGGTCGCTGCCGTCTGGTTGGTATCAACACCAAGTCCGGCCGCCTCAATGCCGATGAGTTTGACTTCCGTGTCGTTCAGGAACGGATAGAAGATGCCCATGGCATTCGAACCTCCACCCACGCAGGCGACCACATAGTCAGGCAGACGATGTTCGAGTGCCATGACCTGATCGCGTGTCTCCTGCCCGATGACCTGCTGGAAATCGCGCACCATCATCGGATAAGGGTGTGGTCCTACCACGGATCCAATGATGTAGAAAGTGTCGTGCACATTGGTGACCCAATCGCGGATGGCTTCGTTGGTGGCATCTTTCAACGTCTTTGAGCCACTGTGCACGGGGCGGACCTCAGCACCCATGAGGCGCATGCGGTCCACATTCAGCTTCTGGCGATGCGTGTCTTCGGCACCCATGTACACAATGCACTCGAGACCGAATTTGGCGCACACGGTCGCAGTCGCAACGCCATGCTGACCGGCCCCCGTCTCGGCGATGATGCGCTTCTTGCCCATCCTGCGGGCCAACAAGATCTGACCGATCGTGTTGTTGATCTTGTGGGCACCGGTATGACACAGATCCTCCCGTTTGAGGTAAATCTTCGCCTTTCCGAAATGATCGGTCAACCTCTGAGCATAGGATAACGCCGTCGGGCGCCCCACGTATGTTTTCAGCAGGTGGTTGTACTCGCTCCAGAAGGAAGGATCGTTTCGGGCGTCGGAATAGGCTCGTTCAAGCTCGATGACGGCCGGAATGAGGATTTCTGGAACGAACCGGCCGCCGAATTGGCCGAAGTAACCTTTGCTGTCAGGTTGGTTGTAGGTAGTTTCTAAGGTGGCTGTAGTCATGATGGGTTTAATCGGGGTCTTGATGTTTCCAAATCTCACGAACTTCATCGAAAAACTGCTCGAACTTTTCGAGCTGCTTCAGGCCTGGTTCCGACTCAAGTTTACTGTTGGCATCCACACCGTAAGGGTGCAGTTGTTTTACCGCAGCGGTCACGTTTTCGGGTCCGATGCCGCCTGCCACGAACCAAGGCGTTTCTGTAGGTTGTTCACGTAGGATGGACCAGTCGAATGTTTCGCCTGTGCCTCCCGACTGG
>CAYZWQ010000172.1:0-3704 GCA_964481355.1 uncultured Chitinophagales bacterium | reverse complement strand
TCGAACAGGAAGAAGCTCGCCGTCCCCTCATAAGGACGAAGCTTATCGGCTAAAGAATCGACGGTATCTCCCACCTCAACAGCAATGGATTTTATTACTGGAACCGGCATCATGCTGCAGTATTCAACCGATTCGTGCCCATGCAGTTGCACGAGCTTAACTCCAGTCTTGTTGATGATGTCTATCACGTCGTCGAGAGGTTGGTTCATGAAGACGCCAACCGCTTCGGGACCCTCGGTCCACGCAATGATGGCTGCCGCTTGATCGGGATCGACGTACCGTTTGCTTCCAGGCACAAATATGAATCCGAGGTAGTCGGCCATGGCGCCAGAGGCGTATCTGGCATCTTCGAGGGTGGTCAGACCACAAATTTTGACCCTGGTACGGGAATTTTCATGTTGCTGGAACATCAGGCCTCCTCCAGGATGCGTTGGGTTTCGTCCAGCATCGTTTTGAGCGCCCTTCCGGGATCTTCCTCACGCATGAACGACTCGCCGATGAGCGCCGCATGGATACCATTGCGCACAAGGGTGCTCAGATCGCCGGAAGACGACAACCCACTCTCCGAAATGCGCACGATACCCTCTGGCGACGATTTCAGGAGCTCGGTGCCCCGGTGAACATTGGTCTCGAAGGTGCGTAGATCCCGATTATTGACCCCAAACAGCCTTATACGGTTCCATGGCATGCGTTGAACTTCAATCTCGTCGTAACATTCGACCAATGCATGCATCCCATATTCAGCGCCGGCGTGGAGCAGCTCGTCGAGCTGTGAATCGCTCAAAACGGCCATGATAAGCAAGAACGCATCGGCCCCGTGAGCACGAGCCTCGGCAACCTGGTACGGATCGACAATGAAGTCCTTTCGTAGCAAGGGTAGGCCAACACGATGGCGTATGGCCTTCAGGTATTCAAGCGATCCCTGGAAGAACGGTTCGTCGGTGAGCACCGACAGGCATGAGGCGCCGGCATCCTCATAACGAAGCGCTATGTCGACCGGATCAAAATCGGCACGGATGACCCCTTTCGACGGACTCGCCTTCTTGACTTCGGCGATCACCGAAATGCCGTCGGCCATCAAGGGGGCAACAAAGTCCCTTCGTTCGGCCTCGAAAAGCTCAAAGCCGTTGAAGTCTGCCATCGACACTTTCTTACGGCGTTTCGCCAGATCTTCGGTCGTCTGTTCGACGATGCGGTCGAGGATGGTGCTCATGCAGCAGACCCCTCGGGTTTGTTGATGTCGCGGGTGCATTCCACGAACTCCTTGAGCTTGGATGCAGCTGCCCCAGATCCCAGGCTCTCGCGGGCCATGGATACGGCAAACCGCAGATCGTCAGCCTTGCCGCTGGTGACGATGGCAAACGCGGTATTCAGGATCACGGTGTCGCGCAATCCGGGTTTTGACCTTCCGAGGAACATCTCTGTAATGGCGAGCGCATTGCTGGCGGCATCTCCACCCTTGAGGTCATCAATGGGCGAAATTTCAAACCCCAGGCTTTTCGGGTTGAAGCGTTCCGACACTACCCCCGACCCGTTGAACACCCGAAACAGGGTCGATTCGGCCGACACCGTGAGCTCGTCGAGACCGTCGTCGCTGTGAACGGCATGGACGTGGTCCATCCCGACGTTTGACATGATACCGGCAATCATTTCGGCTGTCTCCACATTGAAGGCTCCGATCACCTGGCGCTTGACGCCGGCAGGATTCAACAACGGGCCCATCACATTGAAGAAGGTACGCATGCGCAGCGCCTTGCGGACTGGAACTACATGCTTCATGGCCGGATGGAAGTACGGGGCGAACATGAAGGTCATGCCCGTCAGTTCGAAGCACTTCTCCGCAATCTCCTTATGCATCAATGGATTGGCACCGAGATGCTCAAGCACGTCTACGCTGCCGCTGTGGCTCGACACGCTCCGGTTTCCGTGCTTAAGCACCGGTACGCCGGCACCGGCGGCCACGAACATCACCGCCGTCGAAATGTTCACCGTGCCCGACTGGTCCCCTCCGGTTCCGCACACGTCGACGGCACCGTCGGTATCGACCTCCACGGCAACGGCTGCGTCGCGCATCACGCGCGTGAAGGCGGTCATTTCCTCGAGGGTTTCCCCCTTCTGGCGCATCCCAAAGAGGAAGGCCGCGATTTCAGGTTCGCTCACCTCGCCTCTTATGATGGCGCCCAAGGCGTCGGAAGCATCCTGGGCGTCCAAATGCCGGCTCATGGCCAGCTGATTCAATATCTCTGTAAATGTGCGGCTCATGCGTTCAGTGCGGCTCCTCTGCCCTGTTTAATCCAATTTTCGATGAGTCTTGGTCCCTCTACCGTCAATATGCTCTCGGGATGAAACTGTATCCCCTCGATGAGATAGCGCCTGTGTCGAACACCCATGATCACACCGTCGAGTGTTCGCGAGGTGATTTCGAGCTCATCGGGCACGCTTGCCTCCTCCACAACCAATGAGTGGTAACGCGTGGCGGTAAAATCCTGCGGCACACCTTTATAGACCCCTTTTCCGTCGTGGTGTATCACGGATGTCTTTCCATGCATCAGACTTGGAGCATAGGTGACGTTCGCACCAAATACGCGCCCGATGGCTTGGTGACCCAAACAGACACCCAGAATCGGGATCTCCGGTCCGAGCTCCCCGATCAGTTGCTCACTGATGCCGGCATCCTCCGGTCGTCCCGGACCCGGTGATATGAGGATCATGTCGGGATTTAACTGCCTCACCTCATCTACACTCATGGCATCGTTCCGGACTACCCTGTAGTCTTTGGCGTGCTGAGCCACAAGGTGGACCAGGTTATAGGTAAAGGAATCGTAATTGTCGATAATGAGAATCATGGAGCAGCAGTGATGCGGTGGTGATGTACTAAACCGACAGCCTTGCGGATGGGTTCCATAATCTGCTCGGCTCTGACTCGCGCCTTTTCGCCGCCTCGGGCCAAAATCTCATGGATGGTGTGCGGATCGTTCGCGAGCTCCCTGCGGCGGTCGCGGGCGTCAGCAAATCGGTCGTTTATCAATACCAACAACTCCTTTTTTGCGTGCCCGTACCCGTATCCACCAGCGCGATAGTTGGCGGCAATCTCATCGGTGGTGGCTTTGTCGGCGAACAGTTTGATCAGCTTGAACACATTGCATGCCTCCGGATCTTTGGGCTCCTCCAATGGGGTGGAGTCGGTCAGGATAGACATCACTTTGTCCTTCAATGCCTTGCCTTCATCGAAAATTCCTATCGTGTTGTGGTACGACTTGCTCATCTTGCGGCCGTCGGTGCCTGGAACGACCGCAACTTCTTCCAAAATGTGTGCTTCGGGCACTACAAGGAGATCTTCACCATAGGTGTTGTTCAGCTTGATGGCCAGATCCCGTGAAAATTCGATGTTCTGCTTCTGATCGGCGCCCACTGGCACCAAATGCGATCCGTAGATTAAAATATCGGCCGCCTGAAGGATCGGATACGTGAAGAGACCGATATTGGGGCTCATTCCGTTTGCGACTTTGTCCTTGTAGGACACTCCCTTCTCCATCAGACTCACGGGGCAAAGCGTGCCGAGGATCCACGCCAGCTCGGTCACCTGCGGCACGTCGCTCTGCGCGAAGAATGTGCAGGCCTCGGGATCCAACCCCAAAGCCAGGTAGTCCAACGCGATGTCGAGGGTATTTTGGTACACCTGCGCACCATCGTTCAGCGACGTG
>CAYZWQ010000171.1:0-5690 GCA_964481355.1 uncultured Chitinophagales bacterium | reverse complement strand
GGCTCATCGCAAAGAGATCTTGGAACAGGCTCGGTCTACGTATCGTGGCATCCTTCGCGACAATAATTTCGGTGAGCTGTGGGTGGATGGGTTAGAACCAGTGCGATTCAATCATGTTTTTGCCTCGGTCCAGACCCTTAACAACAGACTCGACGATTCCCACTTGTCCCCAAATTACTACGATTACGTAGTGATGGACGAGTGCCATCATATGCCGGCAGATAGTTATCGAGGTATTGTACATCACTTCAGTCCAAAGATATTGCTTGGATTAACAGCTACGCCGGAGCGTATGGACTTGAAGGACATCCGTGTTGATTTTGACAATCACATCGCTGCGGAAATCCGCCTTCCCGAGGCATTGAACCGGAAGTTGCTGTGTCCATTCCAATATTTCGGTGTGTCGGATTATGTAGACTTATCATCGATAAGCTGGTCTCGCGGGAAGTACAACATCAGCGAGCTGACCAACATCTACATGCGCGAGGATCGGCGCGTTGGCGAGATCATCCAGGCATTGCATAAGTATACTCGTGACCCGGAGGATGTGCGGGCACTCGGTTTCTGTGTGTCGATGGACCATGCCCGATATATGGCAGAAAAGTTCTCGCTGGCCGGCTTTAAATCCGACTACCTGACCAGTGAAAACAATGAGCGTCGTGATTTTGTGAAACAGCAGCTGGTCGCGAAAAACATCAATTACCTCTTTGTGGTCGACATCTTCAACGAGGGTGTCGACATCCCTGAGGTTGACACCATTCTCTTCCTACGACCGACAGAGAGTTTGACCGTCTTTCTGCAGCAGCTTGGACGCGGATTACGTTTAGCTGATGGCAAAGATGGATTGACCGTGCTCGACTTTGTCGGCAACGCCCGGCCCGAGTACAATTTTGCCAACAAGTTCCGTGCGCTCGTCGGCAAGACCAACACCAAAATCCAAAAGGAGGTTGAAGATAACTTTCCACATCTGCCGTTGGGATGCTCGATCATCTTGGAGCGCAAGGCAAAGGAAATCATACTTGAAAATATCAGGGCTGCTACTACACTGAGCCGAAATCAGCTGACCCAAAAAATCCGATCCTTCAGCCAGGACACATCTCTGCCTTTAACCCTCTCCAAATTCATCGAGTTTTATGACATTCCTTTGCAGATTTTGTACAAAAGAGGCGGGTGGAAAAAGCTGTTGCATGAGTCTGGCTTGAGCTCAGAATATGATGACACAAATGCTTCTAACATCCTCTCTGCAATCAGCAACAAGTGGTTGTCTACCCGCTCATCGAGTTACTTTCGATTCATCTTGAGACTGGCAAAACAAGGATTTCAGATCAGGTTGGAAGATTTCAGTGAAATCGAGAAACAAATGCTGCTCATGCTTCATTATGACGTGTGGCAACGAGCCGGTGGATTTGAAAGTCTCGAAGCCAGCATCAGGGCCATCGGCAAGAACAGGATGATGGTGGAGGAGATCGGCGAAGTGCTCGAACTGTTGCTCGATCGGATCGATTTTTTGGAAATGGATATCGATTTACCATTCGCACAGCCACTCAAGGTACACGCAAGATATTCGAGGGATCAGATACTGGCAGCTTTTCGATTCAGCACATTCAATCAAATGTCACACATTAGAGAGGGAGTTGCATACAATCGCGAGTTAAACACAGAACTTCTATTCATCAATCTGATTAAATCGGAGGCAGATTTCTCGCCAACAACGATGTATGACGACTATGCCGTCAATGAATCCTTATTCCATTGGCAAAGTCAAAATTCAGCTGGTCCGCACACGCCAAGAGGCCAATCATACATTCATCACAAATCAACAGGCAAAAGGATACTTTTATTTGTCAGAGAAAGATCAAAGGATGAGCAAGGCAACACATTAGGCTATGTCTTTGTAGGCGAGGGCAATTACATGAATCATTATGGCGCCTCACCCATGAGCATCCACTGGGAACTCAACGAACCCCTCCCCCACTACCTCTGGCACGACGCCGCCAAACTGCAGGTGGGATAAAAACGAACGTGATATGAGATATCTACTCCTCACCCTCCTCCTCGCCATTACAGCCTGCTCGTCGCCGTTTCACAAGCTGGCGAAGCACACCGAGTTCGGCAGCGAAGGAGGGTACGTGAGCGTGATCAACCCCGTGGCAGGCCTTAAATCGCTGACCTTCGGCGACTTCGAGTTCGCGACGAGCAGCCGCGAGTACCGCTCGCTCACTGGCACCAAGCCCCCGTTTCGCGACATCCTCTTCTACGCGGTCACTCGCGAGCCCGAATACGAGTACTACGTACTGGTCAATCCGCGCAGCAGGCAGTTCGACGAGGGCTCGTATTCCATTCGCGACACCCAAATCGGCGGCAAGAATGTCGTAGTGGTCATCTCGCGCCACGCACCGGTCAATGACATCACCTTCATCAAGTTCAACGTGTCGGAAGTGGAGTAGCATCCCAATTGCATGCTATGCATCTGCTCCAAACCAACCTGATGTAGTGCGATGGTATCACTGATCAAGCATCAAAATCATCTATCATCACAAGATTGTGAATGACATCTCATGTGCGTTCTTTGTTGAAACTGTGATTGACCCACAATGAAATCACGATCACGAGTCCGCCGACTGCCAGCCTGAACAGGTCGGCGTCCTTGTTCCAGAACAGCAGGTTGACCAAGATTCCGGCGGGAATGAGCGCATTGTTCATAATGGCCAGTGTCCCCGCATCGACCATCGTGCCGCCCTTGTTCCAAAGGAAGAGTCCGACCCCCGAGGCGCCAAGTCCGAGCCAGAGCAGGATCCCCCACTGAAGCGTGCTGGACGGCATCATCCCGGGGTTGCCGAACACAAGGAACGATGGACCCGCGATGAGGAGTCCGCCGAGGAAGAAGTATCCAAAGAATCGGTGCTGCGGCACGTCGACCGGGTGACGGCGCACCAAGTTCGCGTAGCCGACTTGTCCGGCGGCGAAGGCCAGGTTGGCAGTTTGGATGAGCACGAATCCGGTGAGGTACGACTCCGTGATGCCGTCGTAGCGGATGTAACCGGCGCCGATAACGGCCAGGAACGCGGATGCCAGCGCCACGGGCGAGAAGCGCCGGTTCAGGGCGTCGTCGATCAGCGACACGTACAGCGGCGTGGTTACCGTGAAGAGCAGCACCTCGGGCACGGTGAGGTAGAGGAACGACCGGTACAGGCACAGGTAGGTGACCCCAATCATCAGCGCCCCGACCGCCATCGTGCCGCCCTTGAGTACGGTCGGAACCCCGTGCCATTTGGTCATGGGCAGGAAGAGGAGTCCGGCAAGCACCACCCGCGTGAGCACGGCGAAGTCGCCGTCCACCTTGCCGGCCAGGTAGACGTCGATCAGGCTGAAGGAGAAGGCCCAGAGGAAGGTGACGAAAACGAGGAGTTTCAAGGAATGAGGATTGGGGATTGGGGACTGACGTGAGGATGGAGGGACAGAGTGAGGCGCGAGGAGAGGATTGAAGCTAAGGCAAGAGGAGAGGAATGAGAAAGATACGGAGGAACGACGATCCGACGATCTGATATCCCGATGTCCCGACGTTCCGACGTTCCGATGTCCCGATGCTCCGACGTTCCGACGTTCCGATGTCCCGATGCTCCGATGACCCGATGACCCGATGAACCCAATATTTTTCTCACGCCATGAACTATTTCCATGGCACGTTGTTATCAATGCTGTAGTGATGACACAAATGAGAACTTGTAGATGAACGCCAGGGATATCGACCGTATCATAGAAATGGCCTGGGAGGACCGGACTCCGTTTGAGGCCATCAAAGCCCAATTTGGCCTTCCGGAGGGGGAGGTGATCGCCGTGATGCGGCGCGAATTGAAACGCAGCAGTTTCAACCTATGGCGCAAACGCGTCAACTCGGGGGTCAGTCAGAAACACGCCAAGAAACGATCAGCCGGTTTCGGTCGAGCAACCAAAAATAACTTTGCGTCGACCAAGCTCAAAACGAATTCGAACCGGATCAAGAGCAGATGATAAAAAAGAAGGAGCGCCATTCAGCAACTCCCTCTTTAACCTTAGAACCACCTATCGTTTTTGCTATTGTTCGCTATTCACTTTCTTTCGGATCTTCGTCGTACAGCCCTTTGTTGTACTGAATGAATCCGCTTTTGTCAGACTTGTTCACGTGGTCGGCCATCTTGAAGCGGGCCATCTTCTCCTTCGCCCACATCAAGTTCATGTCCTCCTCGTTGGCCTCGTAGCGCATGGTGTTGTCGATCGACATCCTTCGCGCAAACGCCTCCACATCGTGGTTGGCGCCGATATAGGCGAAGGTCCACGACCTCTCCTTCAGATCTTCCACCAGCTCCTTGATCATGGGTCCGGTGTAGGTGCGCGACGCGTTCTCTTCGCCGTCGGTGATGACGGTTACAAGCACATTGTAGGTCGCATCCTTGGGCAGGCTTTCTTTCATGCGGCTAATTCCCAGACCCATGGCGTCGTACAATGGAGTGCTCGCGTTGGGTTGGTAGGTGTGCTCGTCGAGCGGCTGGAGGGCTCCGAGCTCGGCGTTCCAGTGGATCGTGCGAGTCGCCCGGCTGTCGAATACGATGAGGCTGACGAAATGCTTCTGGTCCGCAAATTTCTCCTCCACGTCCTTGATGGTCTGAACGACTTCGTTGAATCCCCTGATGGTGGGTCCTTTGATTGAATTCATCGACCCGCTCTCGTCCAAGATGATCAGGTTGTACACGTGGTGTGGCTTTTCCTGCTTTGTACCATGGGCTGCTGCGTCGCCCGATGAGTGTGATTGGTTTTTCATAGTGGTTATTTCTTTCTCAAGTGGTCCAGTTTGTTCCATTGCAGTGTGACCTCGTCGAAATATTCCCAGAAGTCCCACCCGTTCACGTTCACGCCGCCGTTAACCGCCATAGCTGCCGCCGAAGGCGATTGATGGTATTCTCCGTTGACGTATATCGCGCCGCTGAGGATGATAGCCTCGAATTTCTGCTTCTTCAGGAATTTCTGCAGCTTGGTGCCCTCGGGCAGACTCGCTCCGCCGAACATCCATTTGCGCGCGGCAAGTCCACCGCCCGCCAACCGAGCCTCTATCGTGTTCGCCTGGTAAGAGGCAATCTGGTCGGACAATGTGTTCGTTTTTGACGGCTGGGCCGACCTGCGCAGGAAGACCGAGGATCTCGGCAGCTGCGTAGGCACGGCGCCGACGGCGGTACGCGCCGCCAAATCGATGCCGAGCAGGCGTCTGAGGATGGTGTTCTGACTTTCCTCGAAGTTGACCCTCGCATTCTCGATGAGTCGGTGCACATCCAAGTCGATCTCAATCTGCTTCACAAAAGGCTCCCAACAGCAACTTATTTCTATTGATGCCTAATAATAAGCATATTTGAGCAAATGTCAACTATATTTATCTATTTAATAGTAAAATATAGAAATTCATAGAGGAAGTAGGCAAAGTTATCCGATTGTTGCGCCTGTCATTCTCAACAGTGAAGGATTTGACGATGGGTCATGATGAATGTGCTCCCCCCGCACCTGCCATTAAAATGGAGTGAGGTGCGAGAGGAGGCCTCCTTATATGTGCGGCAACAACGTCGGTTGGGTTCCGCTACTTGATGAGCGTCATCTTTTGGATGGCTCGGAATGCACCTGCCTGGATCCGGTAGATGTACACCCCGCTCGAGAGTCTGGACGCG
>CAYZWQ010000170.1:0-5700 GCA_964481355.1 uncultured Chitinophagales bacterium | reverse complement strand
AATCCAGCCGACGACATCACCCATATCCGATTTAGGACGAGCCGTGCCGCATCGGTCGAGATACGCCTCATCTCCCAAGATGGCAAAACCGTATTCACGACCATCGTGAATACGCAAGGAGGATTGGCCACCGAGGTTCCCATCCAAACCGACCGGCTTGGGAACGGCGTCTATTATGCCAACGTCAAGGCAACCACAGACGGTGAAAGTGAATCCAGAACGATCAAGATTGCGGTGATTCACTGATGAAGACACGGCCCATCCATATCATTTTCAGCATTGCACTCGCAGTTGCGGCGTTGGTACCCTCCTTGGCACAGGCGCAGGCGATCGACCCGTCGTTGTTGATCTACCCCTACAACCACCTGAAATGGTACACCCTTGAATCCGACAACTTCCAGATCCACTTTCAGGAGGGAAACGACAGGACCGCCAGAGTCGTTGCACGAATTGCGGAGGAGGTTTACGTCCCGATTACCGACCTGTATCGGCACAAACCCGATTCGAAAGTGAGCATTGTGCTTAAAGACCGTGAAGATTATTCGAATGGTGCCGCCTATTTCTTTGACAACAAGATCGACATTTGGGTGCCGGCGCTCGACTCTCCGCTGAGGGGCACCAACAACTGGCTCAGAAACGTGATCACGCACGAGTTTGTGCACATCGTGCAGATCCAGGCTTCCATGAAACGGTCGCGCAGGCTTCCAGGCATCTATCTTCAGTGGCTCGGATACGAGAATGTGCGCCGACCCGACGTGCTGTACGGCTACCCCAATGCGATTGTTACCTACCCGGTCTTTTCGATGAACGTCCCGGCATGGTTCGCCGAAGGCACAGCCCAATTCATGCGGTCTGACCTGAATTACGACACCTGGGACTCCCACCGCGACATGATCATGCGCACACGCGTGCTCAACGGCACCGCACTGACCCTGGATCAGATGGGCACATTCTCGAACAAGATCGCCATCGAACGTGAAGTGACCTACAATTCAGGATTCGCCTTCAGCCGCTATCTGGCCGACCGATTTGGCGAAGATGTTCTGTATGAAATTTCGGACGCGCTCTCGCGCAACGATGTACACACCATCACGAACGCCATCGGGAAAGTGACCGGGGTGAACGGTTACCAGGTGTACGACGAGTGGATCGAATCGCTGCGTATCGCCTACACCTCAGGGCTCGAGGGCGTGCCCATCGACGAGAGTAAGATGATCGAGCCGGAGGGCTTCGTGAACTACTATGCCACGCCGCATCCCGACGGCAAGCGCTTGTTCTATCTGTCGAACCGTGGTCGCGACACCTACCGAGCCTCTCTGTTCGTCGCCGATTTGAATGGAAACGACAAACAGCTGGTCTATGAGCCGGATGTGACAGGTTCCGACCATGTGCACACGCTCAGCTGCGGTCACTCGTTCGAATTCAGGCTGAGACCCGACAATTCGGCATTCAGCATCTCACCTGACGGCAATTCGTTGGTATTCAGCCAAGTACGTCTCAATAAATTTGGTGAAACGTACCGCGATCTGCATCTTATGGATTTGGGCGACACCAAAAAGATTCGTCGCATTACCCACAATGCTCGCTTGCACGAGCCATCGTTCGCACCCGACGGCAAAGCGATTGTCGCCGTTTATACGGACGACGGCACCCAGAACATCGTGGTGATAGATCCTGTGACCGGCGAGATTACCCCATTGACGAACTTCAGGCTGGGAGAACGGGTGTATCGGCCGATCTTCTCGCCCGATGGAGCCTGGATCTACTTCTCCTTCGCAGATTTGGGGCACCGCAGCATACGCCGCATGAATGTGTCCACGATGGAGACCGAGTCCCTTTTGGAAGACTACGATGTGGACTTCAGAGATCAGTTCCTTTCATCCGACGGCTCAACCTTGTACTACGCCGCCGACCGCAGCGGCATCTTCAATATCTGGAAACTGGACTTGGCCAACCGGACGGAAACGCAGCTCACGTCGGTTCTGGGCGGCGCCTTTATGCCCGCTGTCACAAACGATGGCAACCTTTTGTACTCCGAGTATAAATGGGACGGCTATAAGCTGGCAAAAATGAGCCTTGAAACCAAACCAAGGGTGATATCAAAGTCGTATGTAAAGCCGGTGTATCGCTTCGACGTGGCGTCTTCGACCGAGAGCATTGCATCATTGAATGTGTTCGACGACAGACCCCTCGATTTTGTAACTCCGTCGGTGCTGTCGGCTGTCGACACATCCTCCGTCTCATTGAGCGATCCTGACGTCAGGGGCGCCTCGGGAGAAATGCAGCTGAAGCGTTATGATGACGTATTTACCTCGTTCAGTTTCTACCCGGCGATCCGTTTCGACAACTATTCCAAGCTCAACGGCACGAACACCAGCTTGATCAACCGGGGAAGATGGGGCGACCTCGGTGGCAACCTGTGGCGCGATTTTAAAGCGGGCGTGTACCTCACCTCAAGGGATGTGACGGATAAATTCACCATATTTGGCGGCGCCCTGCTAGGACTTGGCTCTCTCGACAGTGATGGTGCCGGCGACTTCATCAGTCCAAATCGGCTTGTCAAGCTCGACCGCGACATGTTCCTTCAGGTGGACTACAATGGCCTTCCCTTCATCAAGCGCCATTGGTCGCCGACGGTGTCGCTTGAGCTTACCAGCATCCGCCGCAATGTTAACAACGGCTTGAGCATCGAGGAATTCCCATGCATATCGTGTCTGCCCGACACTTCGTTTGCCGACATCGCTTACGACATCTTCGAGGCTGCCGTCTATTTCAGGAGCAAGCTTCGCAGCTACGATTATGTGGAACTCGGTGCCAGCTACAGTCCGTACCGCGTGGCAACCAGCTCGTTTCTGTCGAAGGAGTACCAAGCCGAAATCGCCGGGTCGTCTTCGCGCTATTATATCGGATCGCGGTTCACGGCCGCCTACGTCCTGAAACTCGACCTGCCCCATCAACACAGCGATATCGCCCCGATTGGGTTGAGGGGCTGGCTCAGGTACAACTACGAGCCGAGCCGACTGCTCGAGAAGTACTCGATCGACAACGGCCAGCTCAACCCCGAGTACCAGAACAACCAAAACCACAGCGTCGAACTGTTCGCCCGGTATGGGTTTAAGGTCAAGAATCAGTCGTTCCAGGTCAATGTG
Organism: uncultured Chitinophagales bacterium; assembly: GCA_964481355.1. Taxonomy (GTDB): domain Bacteria; phylum Bacteroidota; class Rhodothermia; order Balneolales; family CAYWCV01; genus CAYWCV01. The sequence goes on along the minus strand of CAYZWQ010000170.1, from coordinate 2,551 downwards.
GCTGGCCTAGCGCAAATAACGACGCCGGGCGACGACTTCTTCCTGAACTATTATGGCGGGATAACGGGCATGCGATCGTATCCGTTTTTTGCCTTGGGCGGATACCGAACGGTCCACTCGACCGTTTCTTGGAATGTTCCTGTTTGGAAACGCCTCGACCGGCAAATCAACCGGTTCACGGTCGACAAAGTGTATGCACGTGTATTCACCGAAGTCGGTAATGGGTGGGGTAATCCGATGTCGAACGACGAAAAGGTCAAGACGGGCTTGGGTGCCGAGTTACGCGTCGGGCTGGTGTCCAACTACATGCTTCCGACGAAATTCTTTGCGAGCGCCGCGTACGGATTCAATGATATCCGGGTGAACCTGCCAGATCAATTCATCACTCCGACGGGGGCATCGACGGTCAAATACGGTAGGGAGATCCTACTTCATTTCGGGCTGCTATTCGACTTTGAATTGTGACTTTATGAAATCATACCTCTTTATTCTCCTCTTTCTGTTCGCATCTGGCAAATCACTTGTATTTGGGCAGGATGCCGTTGCCACCACCGATACATTGTCGTGGATGGTGGTAGGGACAGCCCCAACAACCGCCAGCTTCAAGCCGGACGTGCAGTGGTACGAAGACGTGGTCGTTATGGATGGCCTGCAGGCATCGTCGGGCAAACGTTCGGTGGGCTTGGCGTTCGTCAGTTCGGCGCTGGTGCCCGGTCTTGGACAGGGAGCCATAAACAATCAGTGGGTCAAGACGGGTGTCTTCGTCGCCTTGGAGGGGGCCGCACTGTATGGGCACTTCAAGAACCTGGATTTGGGCCGAGACCTTGAACGACGCTATTGGGATTACGTGGAAACGGGTTGGAGCGCAGCCAAATACGTGCAGTTCCTGGTCGATTACCACAACTTTTACTTCCCGAACAACCGCAAGAGCTACAACGACATCGCCACAAGCGGATCCAATTTGGCGGCACTGATTGAGAGTGGAAACTTCCCCGCGAATGTGAGGCAGGAGTGGCCGTTGATCGACATTCAGAAACTGCGCCAGCTTGAATCGCAGATCTTATATGGCGGCACGAGCGGTAACGCCTTCTCCCACTTCCTGCCCGACTATGGCTCGCAGCAATATTACGAGTTGGTGAGCAAGTATTTCCAGTTCGGTCCGGGCTGGAAGGATTTCAATGTGTCCGTAGATCAGATAAACTGGGAGATTGAGGGCATGTCGGATGCCTGGCTGGCAGGTGCGGCCAAGTCGAAACGGTTCAACGACCGGCTCCGCACGGCACGAAACATGGCAAGCATCGTATTCGTGAACCACATCGTATCGGGCTTCGATGCGCTGTTCTCGGCAAGGCTCCACAACCACCGCATCGAAACGGCCTTCTCCCCTGCCGACGGCGGCACCTTCTATGTTAGCGTGCACTTTTGATGGGCCGATAAACCGTTGTATTTTTCGGCATGGCCAAAAATGTGAAGCCCTTTATACGACAGACTCTCTACTATGGCGGCGGCTTGATTGTCGTTGGTTTTCTCCTGGTCGTCTTGTTCGACCAAGTGGTGATGCCTTCTTACACCAAGCATGGCCGAGGCCTTACCGTACCCGATGTCACCAAAATGTCGTTGCCGGAGGCTCGATTGATTCTTGAACGTTCCGGCCTGCGCGACTCGTTGCTCGATCAGCGCTTCAATGCGGATTTACCGCCCGAGTATGTCGTCGACCAAATGCCGACACCCGGCTCGATCGTGAAGCCAAACCGGACCATTTATCTGACCATCAACACCACGACGCGCCCTCAGGTAACGGTGCCCGATACCCGGAACCTGTCCTTACGCAATGCCGAACTGCAGTTACGCAACTATGGCCTTACCGTCGGTGAGATCAGCTACGTCTCATCGCTCTTCAAGAACAGTGTTGTAGAGCAGTCGATCCCACCCGGATCGCTCGTGGATAGGGGCACACCGGTCGACATCGTTGTAAGTGACGGACTGGGCCAAAATCTTGTCGATTTACCCCAACTGATCGGCCTACCGCTTGTGGAGGCACAAATGATGCTGCGCGAGCGGAACCTGCGCATCGGTTCGGTTCTGTACCAAGCCTCGAACCGATACCCTGTCGACTACGTGATCTCCATGAAACCGGACGACGTCGACAGCCTTCAGGAAGGCAGTCTGATCGACTTGATCTTGTCGCGTGCCCCCAACGCTCAGGAGGAGGAGGAAGGTCGCCCCATCAACACCATGCCACCAGACACAACCCGGTACCGAAAATGAACATCAAACCCGGTAAACCCGTCGTTGCGCCCTCCATCCTATCGGCCGACTATACGCGATTTGGAGAGCAGCTGGCTGATCTGCACGCATCAGGGGTACAATGGATCCACTGCGACATCATGGATGGACACTTTGTCCCCAACATCAGTTTTGGTCCGATGATCGTGGCCGCCGCACGCAAGGCATGGAATGGTTACATGGATGCCCACCTCATGACGTTTCATCCCGACGACTACCTGAACGCATTGGTTGATGCCGGAGCGAACATGGTGACCGTGCATCA
>CAYZWQ010000169.1:0-5712 GCA_964481355.1 uncultured Chitinophagales bacterium | reverse complement strand
ATGGCATCCGCGGCAAACTCACCGTTCTCCCTGGAATGTCTGATGACGTTCTTCTTATCGGGGAAATTCACCTTGACGATATTCTCGGATATCTTGATCTTCGGCTTTCCACCAAACCTGGAAAGCTTATACACGCCGTCAAGTGCCGAGTCCTCGTGGCCTGTGACCAATCGTGTTCCAACTCCGAAGATGTCGACCGGTGCGCCTTGGTCAAGAATGGATTTCATGATGTACTCGTCGAGCTGGTTCGACACGGCAATTTTGACATGCTGCAAGCCCGCCCTGTCGAGCATAATTCGGGCCTGTCGCGACAGATAGGCCAAGTCGCCGCTGTCGATGCGTATCGCCACGAGTCGATTTCCGGACTTTTCAAGACGACGGGCTGTCTCTATTGCGTTTGGCACCCCACTTCGGAGTGTGTCGTACGTGTCGACCAGAAGGACCGTTGACGATGGATATTGTTCGGCATATGCCAGAAAGGCGTCGAGTTCGGTCTCGAACGATTGCACCCAGCTGTGTGCCATCGTACCTGAAAGTTTCAGGTTATAATCGCGTGCGGCGTACACATTGGACGTGGCTTCAACTCCACCGATGAAGGATGCCACCGTAGCCTGTATGCCACCCAGACCCTGAGAACGTCTGAGTCCGAAATCGAGAAGAGTCCGGTTACCAGCTGCAAGCCTCATTCTCGACGCTTTCGTCGCAACGAGCGAAGAGAAATTAAGCACGTTCAACAGCAGTGTCTCAATGACTTGGGCCTCGACGATGGGCGCCTCCACCTGGAGGATGGGTGTCAGAGGGAAGATGATCTCTCCTTCGTTCACCGAGCGGATGCTTCCGGTGAAACGAAATGATCGCAGGTAGGATAAAAACTCAGGCTGGAACCCTTTCGACCGCAGAAAGTCGACATCCTCCGGTTCAAATCGCAAATCCAGGAGTGTTCGCACAAGGTCGCCAAGACCGGCGAATAACACGTAGCCGCCATTGAAGGGATTGTCGCGAAAGAAATAGTCGAATACGGCGATTTCCTTGGACTTGCCATGGTAGAAATAACCTTGAGCCATTGTCAACTCATAGAAATCGGTGTACAAGGCCGCGTTCCTCAAAAAAGACATGATGATCTATAGTTCCTAATTAGACAAAGTTTCGTTTCGTCTTATGGTACGCACGTCGCTCCACACGCTCGACTGTGTTCGCAGATCGAGCAACTCGAGGTTGAGTTGGTAATTTGTGAGGTGTGGGGCACCTGGGACGGCACTAGCCGCCAGCTCAGACAATACGAGATACTCGGCGTTATGGCTTCTCCCCATTGCGATCAGGTCGGAAATGGGAATTGTCGGACTCACCCGGCTTGTATCGGGCTTTGCTAACCCAGCCATTACCGTGATAATTGCCCTGTTTTGCAGCATCCGCTCTAGCTGCACCTGGAGTCTGTAACCGTCGACCCGCTGGCCGGTTGTGTTGCGGATAGGTGCTACCAAAATGGACGGTCGTTTGCCGCGATGTCTGTCGGCATATAACATCAACCATTCGGCCGTGCTCAGGTCTTCGGCAAGCATGCGCAGTTGCACGGGGGCATCCGTCTTGGACCAGTCGACGTCATGCGTGTAAGTGCTGTGTGTTTGTGCCATATGCGATGTTGTGGCGCACGTTTGGTTGAGCAATGCCGCAGTCACTAAAACGATTAATGCTATATGTCTCAGATTTAATATCTTCATGATGCAATGATAGCCAAATACACATCGTATATCCACCTATATTCAGGCCTTGGGTGCTAGTTCCCCATTCATCACACCATTTTTTTGATTGAATGTTCGAGTTGACCCGACATAACCTATACGTCCGCCTTTTTTGTAGCCTTCTGCTGGCCATTCTCGTAAATATTGGTTTCGCTCATGCCCAAAACGATGCTTCCAACACCGACCATGCCATACAGCTCATAGTTGCCACTGCCGACTCGGTGCTAAAGGCAAATAACGTGCAAGGATACAGGCTTAATTTTGCTTATGACTACCCCGTGCGCATCAAATTGGTCGAAAGATTGTTTTTCATGGGCTATAAAGTCTATGATAACCAGGCCGAAAATCCTGATATCATAACGATAAATGTAGATACCCGGCTCACGTACCGCTTTAAAGGGGGCAGGAACGAATCAACCAGAATCGTGGCCGGCAACATTGGAATCACGCTCACCCAAAGCGATGGAAGCATCATCGCAACCCATCTGCGTCAGATCAACGAAAGTCATGTCGTGACCGCAAAGCCGGTCGACCTCGATGACGGCATTTGGCCCATGGTGCAATTTGCCAACATTGAAGATGGTGGGCGCAAAAAAGGGATCAAACGCATCATGGAACCGGCGTTGATCGTGACATCGGCAGCAGTTACTATTTTTTTGCTGTTTAACGTACGCAGCCAGTAGCGCATGTCCCGTACATTGCTATTTACTTTGGCTTGGGTTATGGCTGGCTGTGCCACCCCTCTACCTCCGACTGGTGGAGAACCTGAAAGAACGCCTCCGCAGATCGTTACGACTAATCCAGCGCAGGGAAAGACGTTCTTTGAAGGCCGTGAAGTTCGCTTCGAATTCAACCGGTTCATGAACCGGGGCTCTGCTTCCCGTGCTCTCCGCATTGAGCCAGATCTTGGTATCGAGTACAAAATTGGCTGGAAACGGAAGACGATGGTCATCACTTTTGAGGAGAAGTTGCCCGATTCGGTAACCGTCATCATCAGTCTTGGAACAGAGCTTTCAGATGTTGTTAACAATCGGATCGGACAACCTTATCTCCTTGCTTTTTCGACTGGTGCCGAGGTTGATTCAGCCGGAGTCGACATTGCAACGGTATCGTTCGATAATGTGAGGGGGGAGGAGGGGAAGACCGTCGGCCTTTTCAGGGAATTCGGCATTGGGGAAACTGCCTTATATATGGCAGAATCCGACACTTCCGGCTTGGTTCGATTTCGTTATGCCACCCCCGGTAACTATGAGGCTGTACTGTTCGAAGACCGAAACCGTAACAGGCGTTTGGATGAAGGCGAACGATTCTTTGCTGCCGAAACACCTGTGACGGTCGCGAGCGACAGTGTCAAAATAGCAGCCACCATAACCTATGCCGACCAAGACACGATACGTCCCACCATCTTAGGGGTTGGTTTGATGTCGGAAAGCAGGTTGAGGGTCCGGTTCAGCGAATCGGTGCGCCTGAGCAACAGCTCAACGTTATCCATTCATACCCCTGACGCTCAAATCGGCGCAAGTTGGCTTTACTCAGAACCTTCGGATGCAACGGTTGCATATGCCAAAAGCAATTCGCCCCTGCAACCTGCCACCACATACAAGATTCGAGTTGATGGTGTAACAGATAGACAGGGAAATGCTGTCGAAGCGTACGATCGAGAATTTCAAGGGTCTTCACAGCCTGACACAACAAAGCAACGCATTATCCGGTTGCCGGATGCCGGTATTGTGACACCTTCCGACTCGTTGATGGTCATCTATGGCGACGTCTTGAACGAATCGATCATAATCGATTCCCTGACCGTGATTGATGGAGATCGATCCGTCAAACCATGGACAGATTACAGATTTCAGGCAAATCGTTTGTATGTATACCGCAACGGAGGATGGAGAATTGGGCAACAGTACCAGATACGGACTTGGAATCCGGCAGACGTTCGATTCTCGACGTATACCTTCCGAGCAGAAGATCCATCTACATTTGGAAGTGTCGAGATCATTTTCCCCGCAAATTGGCAGGAAGGGCTTAAGATTGCCGAAATCGTAGCAGATGGAGATGTCGTTTTCAGCCGCGCGACCGATGGGTCAACGATTACGATTGAATCGATACCTGAAGGCACCTATTCGCTTCGGACTTGGATCGATCGCAACGGAAACGGAAAATGGGATCCACCCGGGTTGTCTGACTCAGGAGAGAGGGTGTACATGCAACGCGCAATACCCGTCGTTTCAAGGATGACATCGACCATACCGGTCGAATAGGGGGCCAACTGAGACAGTCGGTCGGAATGACAGTGTGCAAAATTATTGTTAATTTTGTTACCTAATTTACATTCGCAGATTGAGAGAACGTTTCATGTCCAACACCCGAGTAGAGCCTATCGAAGACAACCGCATCGTAAACGGTGTGTACCAAAGCGTCAACAAAATCAGGCTCGTAACTGCCGCCAGCCTGTTTGACGGTCACGATGCCAGCATCAACATCATGCGCCGCATCTTGCAGTCGAGCGGCGCCGAGGTCATCCATCTGGGTCACAATCGGAGTGTCGGAGAAATCGTGGACTGCGCCATTCAAGAGGATGCCCAAGGCATCGCGATCAGCTCCTACCAAGGTGGTCACATGGAGTACTTCACCTATATGGTTGACCTTCTGCGCGAAAAGGGTGCTTCGCACATCAAAGTGTTCGGTGGCGGTGGCGGTGTGATCGTCGAAGAGGAGATCAATCAGCTTCATGCTCACGGTGTGGCGCGCATCTTTTCGGTTGAGGACGGCCGCGCCATGGGCTTGCAGGGAATGATTAACTACATGCTCGGCCTTTGCGACTACGACACGGTTCAGGTTTATACTCCCGAGCTTGACAAGATCGACCGGAATGATTCTGCCACAGTCGGAAGATTGATCACTGCGCTTGAGAACGGCCATGATGGGATAATCCGTTTTGACGGGGAACGACTCGAATTGGGTGGGCGCCGATTGGAAAATCCAGATCGAAAAGCCCCCATCCTCGGCATCACAGGAACGGGAGGGGCTGGGAAGAGTTCGTTGACCGACGAAATCATATTGCGTTTCCGCAACGAACTGCCTGATGTTGCCATAGCTGTCATCAGTGTTGATCCAAGTAAAAAGCGTTCGGGCGGAGCCCTTCTTGGCGACCGAATCCGAATGAACAGCATTCATCATCCGAACTTCTACATGCGCAGCATGGCCACGAGGGCCGAGAACAGGGCCACGAGTGCCTCGATTCGGGGAGTGGTTGAGCTTTGCAGGCATGCCGGTTTTGATTTCATCATCGTCGAAACGAGCGGCATCGGCCAAAGTGACACTGAAATCACCGAGATTGCGGATATCTCAGCCTATGTGATGACCTCCGAATTTGGAGCTGCCACACAGCTCGAGAAAATCAACATGCTTGATTTTGCCCGGCTGGTTGTGATCAACAAATTTGAGAAGAAGGGATCCAACGATGCGCTCAGAGCCGTTCGAAAGCAATACAGACGCAACAACAACCTATGGAATTCCGATGATGCCAGTCTTCCGGTTTACCCTACGATGGCCTCCCAGTTCAACGACGAGGGTGTGAACCGCCTGTTTGCCAAACTTGTCGAAATCATGAATGAGGATCAGGGCACCAACTGGTCGCCTGCAAATCTCCGTAATTCAGATCCGGCAGAAGAACTTCAGGCACAGTCACTCATTCCAGGTTCCCGCCAGCGATACCTGTCCGATATCGCCGAGACGATCAGGGGATATCATCGATGGGCTGCCGCTCAGGCAGAATTGGCACATAAATGGCAGGCTGCTGACTCGACGGCCGAAATGCTTGGTGGTGCCAGCGAGTCGGAGCCAGTCAAGAAGATTGCCGAACAATTGTTTGACCAGCTGGACAGCAGCAGTAAAAGTATTTTGAAAAATTGGGACGAAATGGTGTCTCAGTATGGTGGCGACGTGCTTGAGACACGTGTCCGCGACA
>CAYZWQ010000168.1:0-5735 GCA_964481355.1 uncultured Chitinophagales bacterium | reverse complement strand
GTTGGGGGGGGGGGGGTTTTGCCAACTCTGCACCAACCCCCAACCCCCTGCCGAATCCGCCTGGGGGCTTGTCACACTGACAAAACGTTGTCACCCCCGCCGTGTGCGGCGGGGGCCGGGGGGGGGTACAGGATTTCAAGGGCGGAGGCCGGGGGGTGGTACAGGGTTTTAAGGGGGGTTAGTACAGGGCTCTAGGGACCACAGGCTCCAAACAACGATATGTCAGGTCCCTCTAGGCAAATCACGTCCATATTTTGTCTGAACACATACTCAAAATGTATAGATTCTCGCAACATGCGGAGCAGCAGCTTGTAAACAGGCAGTTGTCGAAAACCGCTGTCCTCGAAGTTTTATCAAATCCAGAATTTGTACATATTCATACAGATTGCGTTCACGTTTACAATAAAGAGCTCTTGTTTGGTGATCAGCTGTACCTGCTGAGGGTGTTTGTTAACACCTGCAAAACTCCGAACTTGATCATCACGGCCTATCGGACATCAAAAAGAAGCAAGTATGAAAATAACGTATGACAAATCGGCCGATGCTATGTATATCAGGCTGTCTGACAATGAGGTGTCGACCAGTGATCAAAATTCACCGGGCGTGATAATCGATTTCGACGTCGAGGGGAACATCGTGGGCATAGAAATCATCGAAATGTCAAAGCGAACAGACAACCCGGAAAAAATCGTCTACGAAGTGGCCTAAAATTGGGACTCTGCCAATGTTCATTGTTCAATGCTCAATGCTCGATGCTCAATGCTCGATGCTCGATGATAACTCCCGCACACTCTCCAAACCCGATCCGGTACCCGTCGCCCTGGCACCAGCCCCGCAGGGTCACCTCGTCGCCGTCGAGCAGGAACTTTCGCTCTTCGCCGTTGGGCAGCTTGATGGGATCGGTGCCGCGCCAGGTGATTTCGAGCAGACTGCCGCAGCTGTTGCGGGTCGGACCACTGATGGTGCCCGACGCCAGCAGGTCGCCGGGGCGCAGGTTGCATCCCGTGGCCGTGTGATGCGCGATCTGCTGGGCCATGCTCCAGTACAGGCGCTTGAAGTTGGTGCGCGATATGGCCACCGGCTCCGACATGTTGGGGGTCTTGAGCAGCACCTCAAGCCGGATGTCGTAGGTGGATGCTCCAGCGCCTTTCAGATAAGGCAGCGGTTCGGGGTCCTGTTGCGGACCCTCGCACCGAAACGGTTCGAGCGCCTCGGGGGTGATGATCCATGGCGACACGGTGGTCGCAAAATTCTTGGCTAGGAAGGGTCCGAGAGGCACATACTCCCATTTTTGGATGTCGCGGGCGCTCCAGTCGTTCACGAGGCTCAGGCCGAAGATGTGGTCGGCGGCATCTCCCACGGCAATAGGGGTGCCGAGTGGGTTGCCGGTTCCGATATAGAGGCCCATCTCAAGCTCGATGTCGAGCAGTCTCGACGGTCCGAACGAAGGCGCCTCGGCATCGTCGGCCTTGGTCTGCCCATGGGGACGTTTGATGGGCGTGCCGCTTACCACCACGGAGCTGGCGCGGCCATGGTATCCGACGGGGAGGTGGAGCCAATTGGGCATCAGGGCATTGTCCTTGCCGCGGAACATCACTCCCACGTTGGTGGCATGCTCGCGGCTGCTGTAAAAGTCGGTGTAGTCGCCGATGTGGGCGGGCAGCTGCATCTCGACGTCATCGGCTTTGAACAGGCACCGCTCGAGAAGGTCGGCATTGTCTTTGAGCGTGGCCGTATCTGCACGGAACCCGTCGATGAGCCTCTCGCGCACACGTCGGCGTACATCCGGCCCCAATGCCATGAAGGCGTTCAGGTTCGGTTGGTCGAACACGGGTTCATCGTCGTCGTGCAGGATGCCGTCAAAGAAACCGTCGAGCTCGAGGGCTGCCAACGAGACGATGGTGTCGCCGATGCGTGTGACGGCTTCAGGATGGTCTTCGCCGGGAAGCGTTGCGACGCCAAACGGCAGGTTCTCGATTGGGAAGTCGGTCAATGCAGGCTCATCGAGCCATGATGGGGTTCGAGACATGGTTATCTGGAAAAATCGAGTTGGATACCATGGCTGCGCAGGTCGTCGCGCGGCTCGTCGAAACTGCAGCTGCCGAAGGAGAGGAAACCGTCGGCGCGCACCTTCTTGAGACGGTCGAGACTGAACATGTGGTCGCGCCAATGCAGGCCCAGTTCCCCGACAAGGAAGGCATTCGGATCATCATCGTTGAGGATGTCGACAACGGGCTGACGGTCGGACGGATACCGGATGGCGCACGCCATGGCGGCGAGCATATTCACGAAGCCGTGCATGCGGGCGCCGGTGACGGGATCGATGATGGGGAACGGATGGTGCAGGCCGGCGGTCGCCTTCAGTGGCACGCCGTGCCGGGCTGCCGCGATGATGAACCTTGAGAGCGTGTCCGAGCTTGGAAAGGCTTCCTTGCTGAGGCCGCCACAGCGCAGCTTCCAACCGAGGCGCGGCTCATAACCGGCATGGTTATGCGCATCGAGCACGGTGGTGAGGCTGTCGGCCAACGAAAGCGTGTCCCCGCTCAAGGTTGGCTCCAGAAAAATGGGAAGGGTGAGGTCGGCATCGTCCATGATGGCCTGGATCTGGTGCACATACCCGCCGAGCTCAAGTTCGCTGATGCCTTCAGTCACTTCTTCGGGCAAGGCCATTTCGATGACCTGCGGATCGATGATGGCGTTAGAGTCATCCCGAAATGCGGCGATGATACCCACTGCCTCGCCTAGGCGTGCACGCGACTCGGCAATCGTCACCGACTTGGCGATGAGGCAACTCACCGGCACCGAATGGGGAAGCCGCATCTCGCGCAGCAGAACCTCGGCGGCCTGGAGTTGGGTCACCGGCAGGACCAGCCTTCCAAGCATCGGGCTGTCGTTGCCGCCAATATAGGTCACATAATTTTGGAGTGTCTCACGCAGAGGCAGCGTGGACGGCGGGAAAAGTCCCGCATAGTCAATTAACGACCGAAATAAGATGGATGTGCACTTCTTCATGAATAGACCCCGTGAATAAAATAGCAAAAAAGAAATAGGAATTCACAGGGCTTCGTGCCGGGTAAGCAGGTCGACGGTGATGCGGTCGGCGAGGTTGAAACCTTCAGATGTAAGGGTCCAAGGCTCACCTGGAAGTGCAAGCCCTGAAAAGCGCAGCTGATCCCAATAGGCATGCTGTTCAGGGCTCATCGCATATGCGTATTCATCGGCCAGATGGGCGATGTCGAGCCCTTCGCGGTTGCGCAGCCTGAGCAGCACGTATTCTTCGGCGCGCTGGAGGCTGTCGAGCTGCTCGGGTTCCGATCGGGCTGCGACAGGGTAATCCATCCAAGCCTTCAGGTCGCGAGCGTTGCTCCAGCGCCAGGCATCGTTGCCCTTGTGCCAGAAACTGTGGGCGCCTGGTCCAATTCCTAAGTAAGAAATATGTCGCCAATAATTGGTATTGTGTACAGCTTCATTGCCTTTTGTGGCATAATTGCTAACTTCATAGCGATTGAGTCCGGCGGCTTCAAGGCGGGATTCAAGCAGCAGCGCTTGCCGGGCAACGTGTTCATCTTCGGCCGGCTGCAACCTGCCCAGGGCTTCGAGTTTACCCAGACGGGTGGATTCCTCGATCGTAAGGGCATACGCCGAAACATGGGGTGGTTCGAAGGCCAGCAGTTGGCGGATGTCCTCTTCGAGCATCTCGTCGGACTGGCCGGGATTGCCGTAGATCAGGTCGGCGCTGAACCGCCTGAAGCCGGCGTTGCGGATGTTCTCCAGGCTTCGCAGAGCCTGATCGCGCGTGTGGCTGCGGTGCATAAACGTGAGCAGCTCGGGGTTGAAGCTCTGCACACCCATGCTAAGTCGGTCGACGCCCAGGCTGCGGATGGCCTGCAGGTAGTCGGGACGGGCATCGTCGGGGTTCAGCTCGAAGGTGAACTCGTCGAGCACGCCGATGTCGAAGGTGTCGTGAAGGGCGGTAAGGATGCGTTCGAGCTGGTGGGGTTCGAGCGTTGAGGGGGTGCCTCCACCAAGGTAGAGCGTCCTGATGGGGATTTCGGCCCAGCGTGATCCGGCCCATGAGGTAATGTCGTGGATCAAGGCATCGACGTAGGCGGGTATCAGGTTCAGGCGCGTCACAAAGTAGAAGTCGCAGTAACTGCACGCCTGCCGGCAGAATGGAACGTGGATGTAGATGCCTGCCATGTCAACCTTTGTAGTACGCCTCGGCGATGGCGCCGAACTGGGCGGGCTGATCGAGGAAGGCGAAGTGCCCGGCGCGGTCGATCTTTACGAGGGCGGCGTTCTTGAGTCCCTGCTCAAGGCGTTCGCCCTGATAGAGCGGTGTGGCGGTGTCGTCGGCGCCCCAAAGCAGCAGGATGTCGTGTGGGATCTTGGGAAGCAGCGCCTCCTGGTAGTGGTTGACGGTCTTCACGAATGTCTCTCGCATCACGCCTTGAAGCTGCTGGTAGTCGGATGACCCAAGCGACTTCCAGATGGACGTTGTGCGAAGACGGGCCAGTCCTTTCTCGCGGACGGTGGATGGAAGGAGGGCGAAGGGTGCCTTGAGGATGGTGGCAAGGGTGCGGCGGTAGTAATACCGCCACGTACGCCGGGGCTTCATGCCGGCGCCGCCTGTGATCAGCACCTTGCCGAACGACGACCTGTCGGGGTCGGCCGCCAGCAACGAAAGGGTTACGCGTCCACCGAATGAGTGTGCGAGGATGTCGCAGCGGTCGATGCCGTTGGCTGCCAAAAACTCGCGGACCATATCCGCATAGTCGTCTACGCCCCAAGCCTCCGAGGGTGCCGGCGATGCGCCAAATCCGGGGAAGTCGATGGCGACGCATCGGCGTAGTGCTGCCAACCGGTTCATCGTCGACACCATGACGGACGAGTCGACACCCCATCCGTGTAGAATGAGCAGAGGCTCACCCTGGCCCTGATCGCGCCAGGCTATGGTTCCGTGTGAGAGTTGGGTGGTGTTCATGCGATGGGGACGCTTTCAAAATATCAGATTATCGTCCATTTTTTTCGTGAAGTCCAAATTAACAATATGATTACTTGCTTGTCGGACATCTCGTATACAATCCGATAATTCCCATCGATTAATTCTCGTATTTGAACTAATCCAATTTCTGGAACAATACGACCACTTTTAGGATAAATGGGGATTTGATCACACCTGTCGAGAATATGTTTTGACCACTCGATTGCAACTTGAGGATCATCTTGCGCTATGAACTCAATACATTCTTCAAGGGCAGTAACAAATCTCTCGGTAAATACTATTTCCATTTACTGATGAATGATTCAATCCTCTGCTTTGTCTCCTCAGCTGTTAATGTCAGCCCAGCTTCTACTTGCTTTTTGCTTTCAATAATGGCCTCAAGAAACTGAACATGTTCCACAATACGGTCGTATTCAGATACATCCATCAAAACGGCAGCGCTTTTACCATGCTGAGTCAGAACGATTGGCTTTTTATCTGATTTGAGCCTTTTGAGAAACGCAGCGGCGTTCTTTCGAAAATCTGAGAGTGGCTCAATGTCTTTAGATAACGATATAGTCTTCATGAGTACTTTATAAATACTTTTATTAGGTCTTTTAGAAATATAAAAAAAAGTTTGTCACCGCGCGTAAGGAATTGCTTTGGCGAGACTCTTATAAGAAAGAAGGTCCTTCACCGACATTTCGGGCTTCGCCCTCAATGTGTCAGCTCAGGATGACAAATATACGTT
>CAYZWQ010000167.1:0-5758 GCA_964481355.1 uncultured Chitinophagales bacterium | reverse complement strand
GACCGACTGGCGTCTGCTCTCATCGTTGGGATACACCATTCCCTTGGTACCGCAGACCTGGCTGTTTCTGGCGTTCGCACTGGCCTTCTGCATCAAGGTGCCGCTCTTTCCGCTTCACACATGGCTGCCATACGCCCACACCGAAGCGCCGACGGCCGGATCTGTCGTGTTGGCGGCCATCATGCTCAAGATGGGCACCTACGGCTTGTTGAGGGTGGTGATGCCGATCTTTCCGAATGCCGCAATTGCATTCGCGCCATGGATGGCCACTCTTGCGGTTATTGGGATCATCTATGGAGCCCTTGTTGCCATGGTGCAGAAAGACGTCAAGAAGCTTGTCGCATATTCTTCGGTGAGCCACCTTGGTTTCGTCGTATTGGGTCTGTTTGCCTGGAACACGACCGCCGTTCAGGGCGCGCTCATCCAGATGGTGAACCACGGACTTTCGACCGGCGCTCTCTTCCTCGTGGTTGGGATGATCTACGACCGTCGCCACACGCGTCAGATTTCCGATTTTGGCGGCATCACATCCGTCATGCCAGTGTTCGCCGTCATGTTCATGATTGCGACATTGGCCTCTATCGGCCTGCCGGGCTTGAACGGGTTTGTCGGCGAGTTTCTTATCCTCAATGGTTCGTTTACGTCCACCGTGCTCGGTACGCCGCTTTACGCCATACTTGCCGCCACGGGTGTGATTCTTGCCGCGGTTTATATGCTGTGGATGTTCCGCAGGGTCATGTTCGGGCCTATCAACAATGAGAAAAACCGGTCCCTCACCGACCTTAACGCCCGTGAAATTGGCCTTCTGGTGCCCATGATGGTGTTCATGGTATGGATTGGGATTCGCCCGATCGACTTCATGAAATACTCGGAGGTCCAGATTGAGGACCTTCTCGAGCAAAGCCGCACAAAAAGTACCATGACCATCGGCAGCTCGCATGTGGAAGACCTGCCAGATTGGACTTCTAAGCTTTATGGCATCACGCCAGCAGTCACTAAAGCCGAATCAGAAAAATAGTATGGCGATGACCCCCGACCACATCGCCGCCGAGTTGAACAAACTCGACGGATGGATCCATGAGGACGACAGCCTCAGGAAGACGTTCCGCTTCGGGGATTTTCGCCAGGCGTTCGGCTTCATGGTGCGTGTAGCGTTCATTGCAGAGGAACTCAATCACCACCCAAGGTTCGACAACACATACAACACGGTTACGCTCACATTGAACACCCACGATGCCGGCAATACCGTCACCGAAAAAGACTTGAACCTGGCAGCCCGAATCCAGGAACTGTAATCACGATCGCATACGAAATGGATATTCTTGCCGATATTTCAACCTTCATGCCAGCCACTGTCATTGCGGCGGCCAGCCTGGTGCTCATACTTGTCGACGCCTACAAGAAAAATCTGGACGTGAGCTATTGGGGAGCTGTCATCGCGCTGGCGGTCGGTTTGTTGATTGCCTTTGTCGATATTGCCAACCCCGTTCAGGAATCGTTCTCCGGAATGATCGTCACCGGAGGCGTGAACAGCTTCGCGGCCGTCGTCGTGCTCATAGGAGCCCTCTTCAGCACGGTAATCTCTAGGGAATATCTGCAGGCCATCAAACACAACCTCGGCGAAGTGTACGCGCTGATTCTCTTCGCCACCGTGGGCATGCTCGTTCTGGCAGCCTCGAATGATCTTTTGATGGCATTTATCGGCCTTGAGACCATGTCGGTGTGCCTGTATGTGCTCGCCGGGCTCGTGCGCGAGCAAAAGACGGGCATCGAGGCGGCGTTGAAGTACTTTATGCTGGGTGCTTTTTCGACCGGATTTTTCCTGTACGGCATTGCGCTCATCTACGGAGCCACCGGGTCGACAAATCTCCCTGCCATTGCTGAGGCATCAGCAAATGGCCCACTCTTCTGGGCCGGTGTCGCCCTACTTTTTGTTGGCTTTTTTTTCAAGGTATCGGCAGTGCCGTTCCATATGTGGACACCCGACGTCTACCAGGGTGCACCGACCACCGTCACCGCATTCATGGCCACCGCCTCGAAGTCAGCAACCTTTGTGGCTCTGGTGCTGATACTCAGCAGGGCGCTGCCTGAAACGGCTGGTACTTGGAGCACCGTGATGCAGTTCATCGCCATATTGACCATGGTGGTGGGTAACCTCATCGCCTTGGCTCAGGACAACGTGAAACGGATGCTCGCCTATTCAAGCATCGCCCACGCCGGTTACATTTTGGTCGGTCTCGGAACCGGCACAGCCGAGGGTTACAGCGCCGTCATGTACTACCTGTTCGCATATACCGTGATGAACGTCGGCGCCTTCGGGGTCGTGGCCTACTACGAGCGTCAGCACGGGCTTGACTTCACATCTGTAGAAAATTATGCAGGCCTTGGATACCGCCACCGACTGATGGGTGTCGTGATGAGCGTGTTCATATTCAGCCTTGTGGGAATCCCGCCGATGGTGGGCTTCATAGGCAAGTACCTGATCGTGCTCGCAGCGTTGAATGCAGGGCATTTGGCCATGGCCATCATTTTGGTGCTCGCCAGCGCCGCAAGCGCCTACTACTACCTTCGCGTGCTGGTATATCTGTACATGCGCCAGCCCAAGCACACCACCGACGAGTTCGACCATCCAGGTTTTGTGTACCAAATTGCCCTCGTGGCGCTTGCGGTCCTGACAGTTATCTACGGCATCTTGCCGGGCACTATTACGTCGTTGATGAAAAGCGGCGAAGCCGCCGCCCTGAGCTAAGCGATGGGTCTTGCATAGCACAGAGGGTAGTGGGGAGTCATTGGTTATAATCGATAGTCATTGTTCATCATTGATAATGACTGATAATCATTGTATATTACAAGTCTGTCGGCACTTGCGGGTGTCGACTTCCGGCAGGGTGCCTGCCGGTAACCACAGACAAACACAACCATAATGAAGAGCAACTTTTACGAGCTCACGTACATCATAACACCTGTACTTGAAGCCGACCAGTTCACCGAAGTCGTCAAGAAATTCAGCGATTTCATGACGCAGAACGGTGCCGCCATCGAACAGATGGACGAGTGGGGATTGAAGAAGATGTCCTATGCAATGGACAAGAAGAACTCGGGCTACTACGTGAACATGTATTTCACCGCACCGAGCGACCTTCTGGCTAAACTGGAGCGCGCCATGGCGATCGACGATCGCATCCTGCGCTTCCTCACCCTCAAATACGACGCCAAAATGCTGCGTCACCGCGAACTCCAGAAGAGGGGCGAAGTGCCTTCCATCTTCAAGAAGGAGGAGACCGAAGAAGAGGTGTCTGAGGAAACCGAAAACTAAACGGCCACGCCCCAATCAGGAACTAACCCATGCTAAAGAATCCATCCCATCCACGTAAAGGCCAACTCCGCAACAAGCAGTGCCCCTTTACCAAAGTCGGCCTCGAATACATCGACTACAAAGATGTTGCCACGCTCAACCGCTTCACCAACGACCAGGGCAAAATCTTGCCGCGTCGCGTAACCGGAGTAAGCGCCAAACACCAACGTCAGCTTTCGCGTGCAGTAAAGCGTGCCCGTCACCTGGGTCTGCTCGCGTTTGTTGCCGAAAACCTACGTTAACCAAAGCCCGAGAGCGAACGATCATGAAACTTATCCTTGTTCAAGACGTTGCCAACCTTGGTGCAAAAGGTGATGTGGTAACGGTAAAAGACGGCTACGGCCGCAATTTTCTTATCCCGCGTTCGATGGCGATCATCGCCAACAAATCGAACCTGGCCCATAATGAAGAGCTGATGCGCCAGTCGGTGCGCAAGCGCGAGGGCAACCGCAAAGCCAACCTCGACCTGGCCGAGCAGCTGAAGTCCGTCAAACTTACCATCGCTGTGAAAACGGGTGAAGACGACCGCATTTTCGGCACCGTCACAACCCAGCAGATCGCCGATATGCTCCACGATAAAGGCTTTAACATCGACCGTAAGAGAATTACCATCAACGAAGACATTAAATCACTTGGTGAATTCGTTGCTACGGTTACACTCATGCCAGATATTAAACCTGAAGTGAACTTCTGGGTGGTCAAAGCTGAAGACTGACGCGCTGACCGTCCGGGATCATCGATCCTTATGACGAATTCAAACCTCTTTAAGGTCATTTCGATACTGGGGATGGTGCTTTTTGCGCTATCCCCATTTTCTTTGTACGCACAGGTGAACATCCCTTCGCCCGTCACGTTCACCATAACGCAGGCCCCCGACACCGTCAAGGCTGGGGAGGCTTTCAACGTCGTCATATCCGCCGACATTGAAACATCGTGGCATCTGTACTCGATCGTCCCGGTGTCGAACGGACCCATCCCGACCAGTTTCAGCGTTCCCAGCGACTCCCTGTTCATAGCCGGCGACATTACCGAACAGGAGCCTGAAATCAACTATGATCCCAATTTCAAGCTCGATATCGGATGGCACAGCGACCGGGCGTGGTTTAATGTCCCCCTTGCTTTTTCGCAGGGTGTGTCGGGTCCATCAGCCGCCCGTATTGATGTGCGTTTCATGGTCTGCGACGACAAGGTCTGCCTGCCGCCGAAAACGATCAACCTAGTCCGTACCGTCGTGGTGGCAGGTGTCTCCGACAACCCTGTTGTGTCCGGCGCCGAATTGGATACGATCGTCGATATGCCGATCACGGGAGGGGCTGGCTCAGTCAGCAACGAATCGGTGAATGCCACGCTAGACCAAGGCATGAGCGCATTCCTATGGCTGGCGATTACAGCCGGTTTTGCAGCCTTGCTGACTCCGTGCGTATTTCCGCTCATCCCGCTCACTGTTTCCTTTTTCAGCAAGGAAACGACAACTCGTGGCAAGGCTGTGTTCAAGGCGGGCATGTTCGGTGTTTCGATCATAGCCACGTTCACGGTGTTGGGCGTCATTCTCTCGCTGGTGCTGGGCGCATCGGGGGCCAACCAATTTGCCGCCAACCCGTGGGTAAACCTGTTCATCGGATTGATCTTCGTGGTGTTCGCGGTTTCTTTGCTGGGTCTGTTCGAGCTGCAGTTGCCCTACCAGGTCACGAACTGGCTGAACAGAAAAAGCAACGAAAGCTCGGGGATCATCGGCATCCTTTTTATGGGACTCACGGTCAGCGCCGTGTCATTTTCGTGCACGGCTCCGTTCGTTGGGGCCATATTGGCTGCCACCACGCAGGGCCAGTGGTTCTATCCCATCGTTGGCATGGTTGCCTTCTCGGCTGCCTTCGCAAGCCCGTTCATCTTTTTCGCCGTATTTCCAAATTGGTTGCAGTCATTGCCGCGGAGCGGATCATGGATGAACTCCGTCAAGGTGATCCTAGGATTCATCGAACTCGGTGCCGCGTTCAAGTTCATCTCCAACGCCGATCTAGTCTGGCAATGGGGTCTGGTAACCCGGCCACTGACCATTGCGATTTGGATTGTGCTGTCAGCGATGGCTGGTTTCTATCTGATCGGCAAACTTCGCCTGGCCCACGACGGCGAACCCAAGCCGGTTGGCACCGTCAGCTTGCTGTTCTCGATGCCATTCCTGGCATTCGCGATCTACCTTGTGCCGGGTCTGTTCGGCTCAAACCTCGGTATTTGGGACGCATGGCTCCCACCCAAGTCAGCCCGCGACATTGGCATCGTGATGGCCTCCAACATGCCTGCGTCCGCCGACGAGGGTTGGAGCAAGAATTACGAGTCGTCCAGGCAGAAGGCCATTGAGGACGCCCGGCCAGTCGAGCGCGGCGATGTAGTCGCGGGCGGGGATCG
>CAYZWQ010000166.1:0-5773 GCA_964481355.1 uncultured Chitinophagales bacterium | reverse complement strand
GGATGGCGAGACGGGGATCGGACGGCTGAGCAGATACACTCCATGCCATCATCGAGGCCAACACGATCAGCATCGTTGATGCTGCGGCGGAGATGGGCGATGTGTGAGGGAAATGGCTCATTCGAACGTTAGAAGTTTCTAATTCAAATATATTAGAAATTCTTAATGCCTACAACGCATACTTACTTTAAGAATTCGTCAAATTCTTTAATTATTCATTATTTCAAGCTAAATAATGGATTTTTACACAATTTACTTATTTATGATAATTGCAATTATGTATGGTTTAAAATTTGCCAAAAACGCGATTATTAAAGTTTGCCAACAAATACCTGCATTAAACCCTTTTTTGGAGGGATGCAGATATCCCCAGCTGTTCTTTCTGGCTTTTTTGTCCGCCATACATAGCTTTCGGGTGACTTTTTAACCTACATGTGGCATATTCCATGACTTCACAAATCCTTTCTAACTCGATCCTGATAAGTTCATGACCAGATTGTACCAATACATCCTCATCCTTGCTCTTGCCATTGCATTGGGCGCTTCGGCATCTAACGCACAATCGCTGATTGCCGACAAAACACGTGGAATGCAACAGTTTGACGGCTTCAAGGAGTTCTATTACGACGAGGCCACCGGCAAGGTCTGGCTGGTCGTGGACGATATTGACTCCGAGTTTTTATATGTCAACTCCCTCGCTGCCGGGCTGGGATCAAACGACATCGGTCTGGACCGCGGACAGTTGGGCAGCTCACGCGTTGTAAGTTTCAGGAAGTCGGGGCCGAAACTGCTCCTGGTGCAGCCGAACCTGTCGTACAGGGCCATCACTGACAACCGATCGGAGGCCAGGTCCGTGAGGGAGGCCTTCGCGGAATCGGCTCTCTGGGGATTCAAGATCGAAGCGGAACAGGACGGCCGCTATTTGATCGACATCACCGATTTTCTGTTCAGAGATTCCCACGACGTCGCGGGAACGCTGCGCAGCCAACGGCAGGGCACCTACAGGGTTGATGCATCCCGAACGGCCATGTATCTGCCTCGACCGAAGAACTTCCCGAAAAACTCCGAATTTGAGGTCACCATCACCTTCGTCGGGGGCGACGATGCCGGCGGATTCGTGCGTAGCGTGACCCCGTCGCGCGAGGCCATCACCCTTCGGATGCACCATTCCTTCGTAGAGCTGCCCGACGCCAACTACAAACCAAGGAAGCTTGATCCACGATCGGGGTATTTCGGAATATCCTACATGGATTTCGCGACTCCGGTGTCCGAACCGATCACCAAGCGCTACATCGCAAGGCACCGGCTCGAGAAAAAGGATCCCTCAGCCCCCGTGAGTGAGGCAGTCGAACCCATCGTGTATTACCTAGACAACGGCACGCCCGAGCCCATTCGCTCGGCGCTCCTCGACGGTGCCCGTTGGTGGAACGAGGCATTTGAGGCCATAGGGTACAAAGACGCATTCAGAGTCGAGGTGCTGCCCGAAGACGCCGACCCTCTCGACGTGAGATACAACGTGATCCAATGGGTGCACCGCTCCACCCGAGGATGGAGCTACGGCTCGTCCGTTACGGACCCAAGAACCGGCGAAATCATCAAAGGGCATGTGTCCCTCGGATCGCTGAGGGTCCGGCAGGACTTCCTCATCGCCGAGGGCATACTTTCACCGTACGAGGAGGGGCGTGATCCCGATCCTGCCATGCTCGAACTGGCCCTGGCTCGACTCAGGCAACTGTCTGCCCATGAGGTGGGCCACACCATCGGGATCATGCATAACTTCGCGGCCAGCAGCTATGGAAGGGAGTCCGTAATGGACTACCCCCACCCCTACGTGACACTCAAGTCAGACGGAACCATCGACATGTCGGAGGCATACGACGTCGGCATGGGTGCGTGGGATAAAATGGCCGTCGCTTACGGGTATCAGCATTTCCCCGAGGGCACGGACGAGGATGCCGCGCTTGACGCCATCCTGGAAAAAGGGATTGCGGACGGTCTTCGCCACATCACCGACCGGGATGCGCGGGCGGCAGGGGGATCTCATCCGTATGCCCACCTATGGGACAACGGCGCCGACGCCCCCACCGAGTTGGAGCGCCTCCTGACCCTCCGGGCATCGGCTTTGAGCCGTTTTGGAGAGAACAGCATTCCGCATGGAAGGGCACTCACCACGCTCGAAGAAGTGCTCGTTCCACTATATAATATGCATAGGTACCAGATCGAGGCTGTTTCGAAGCTGATCGGCGGACTCGATTACACCTACGCCGTGAGAGGCGACGGACAAGCGCCGACCAAGGCTTTCTCCAACCAGGACCAAATGGACGCGCTGCGGGCATTGGTGAAGTCGATCGACCCGTCTGTTCTGGAGATTCCGGCAGCTATCGCCGATTTGATTGCGCCACGGGCACCGGGTGCTGAACCAAACCGCGAGCTGTTCTCGAAGCGTACCGGCGTGACCTTCGACGTGCTGGCTCCGGCCGAGGCAATGAGTGATTTTACTATGGGTCTGATCCTAAATACAGAAAGGGCCAACCGTATTGTGCAGCAGTCTGCCCGTGGGTTGTCGCCTTCGCTTTCCGACGTTTTGAACGAAACGATACAGTCGACGTTCAAGTCGCCCCGAAAAACCGGCGTCCAACTTCTGATACAGCTCCAGACCGAGCAGGTGCTTCTGACACACCTCATGAACTTGGCATTGGACCCCGGCAGTGCTCCACTCACCCGGGCCATCGCAAAGTCGGCGCTCAATGAGCTTGGCTCCTACATCGGCGGCCAACTAAAATCGGTGACAGAGCCCACGGTCAAGGCCCATCTGCAGTTCGCGTCCGAACGGATTGCAAATCCATCGGCACTGCCGCCCACACCTGCACGCAGCTTGCCACCAGGAGCTCCCATTGGGTCCTTCGACGACGACCATTCTCTGCAGTGCGGCCTCGACGACCACGACCATCCACTGCCTCTGAGGCTGTGGATCCAGAATTCTGATCGTTGATGATGAACCAAACCATGGTGCATGCGTCTATGATGTTGTAAACCCACATCACAAACGAAACAGACCATGAAAACAAAAATCATCATCTGCAGTATAGTTATGGGCACGTTCATAGCACTTCCAACCTTTGCACAACGGGGCCAGGGTCCACGTGCAAATCAGGAGTTCATGGAGTGGAAGCTGCGTAAGGACTTAGGCCTCAGCGACGAACAGATCGCCAAAGTGAAGGAGATGCGCGAAAAGCATCAGGCACAGGCCGAAGCCGACCGCAAGGCGCTCCGCGAGGAGATGGATGCCCGACGCGAAGCCCTCCGCAAGGAGGCCCAAGAGCGGCGCGAGGCCATGCAGGCTAAGGCAGAGCAGCGGCAGGCCGAAATGAAGTCGATTCTGACTCCCGAGCAGTACAAAAAATGGCAGGATCTACGATTTGAAAACATCGAGAACCGCATACAGGACCGCAGGTTCCGTCAGGGCGATCGGCCAGGCAGGGGCGGTATGAACCTGCGAGGAAACGGCCCTCACCGACCGGGCAACATGCGAGGTTACCGTAACGGTCCACAGATGCAAAATCGCAGACGCTGATCCTCATTCGCATCAAAAAAGCCCGGCCCCAAAGTCGGGCTTTTTTGTTATTTCACCTTTGCAGAATCGATTGTTTGTGTACATTTATCTGAATGATGTTTATAGAAATTGACTGAACATAGGGGCTTTGTTATGGTTGCGAATGCATTGAGGTCGCTGAAGATTGTGCCAATTTTCATTCTCTTGGCGGCTTGTGGAAGAGGGGGCGACACCATCACCGTTTCGTCCACCAACTTCGGCGACGAGGTTGCCCTGCAGCAAAATCTGGTGTTCACATTCAGCGACCATGTGGTGGCCGAGGACCAGGTTGGATTGTGGACCGATCAGGAGCTCATCACGTTCACACCTCCCGTCGCGGGCAGATTTCGGTACACAACTACCCGGGAGCTCATATTCTCGCCGGTGACCGGATTCGTGCCTGGCACCGACTACTCGGCGACGTTGCGAGACGGCATCGTCGTGGGTGCACCGAGCGGCAAACCGCTGTCCAACGACCGTATCCTCTCGTTTCATACGCCACGGTTGCGCGCTGACCGTCTCGATCTGTATTGGGCCGAAACGGTTGCTGGAAGTGGCCGTCCATTGCTGCGATCTACCGTCGTGTTCAATTATGAAGTCGATCCCGTCGAATTGGGGAACCGTCTTTCGGTGAGCATCGATGGTTCCCCTGCCACTTACAGCATGCTCTCGAACCAAGTTGACCGTGTTGTCTCCATCGCCATAGATGGTGTTGACCCTAAAGCCAATGCTGGGAGGGCACTATCGGTCACGATAGCGCCCGGCATGCCGTGTTCGGGCTGCACCAACACCACCGGCGAGGAGATTCAGATCGGTGCAAGGATCAGCGACATCGACAAACTCGAGATAATGGCAACAGAATCTCGCTATGACGGCACCCAGGCCTTGATTTATGTGCGCACCAATCAACGCATTTCTGGTACCGATGTCAGAAACATCGTCAAGATCGATCCAGCCATGTCGGTGTCCACCGAAGTGACATCCGACGGATTTGTGATAAAGGGTCCGTTCAGGTCGGGAAGCACCTACGAACTGACCATCAGCAACCAGATCAGGGGCATCCATGGAGGCAGGCTTGCCAACGAGTACAAATCCTTCGTCGCATTTGGCGAGATGGAGCCGTCCGTGCGATTTACCTCTGGTAAGGGTTTCTACCTGAGCAACCGCGGCTCAAAAACGGTTGGTGTAGAAATCGTGAACGTGGCCAGCGTGAGGGCAAGGATCTATAAAATCTATGAGAACAATTTGCTGAACTACATCGGCAACAGCCGCTACTCCAATTGGTACTCATCGAGCTCTGGATCTGGCACCGACTTCGGAAATTTCGACTACAGCTACTACAATCTCGAGTCGGCGGGCGACCTGCTGATCGACCGCACGATCGACACGAGGGATTTGGCGTCGCGCGACGGCGTGCATCTGTTGACATTGGACCTGAAAGACGACGCGAGGCACAAGGGCGTTTATCTCGTGAACGTGGCGTCGACCGAAAACCAGTGGATTGGCGCCTGGAGGATGGTATCCTACTCAGACCTTGGCCTCATTGTTAAAGCAACCCCCGACGAGGTGGTGGTGTATGCGAACAGCATCATGGACACCCAGCCCCTGCCCGATGTTGAGGTTACTTTGATATCTACGAACAACCAGGTCATGAAAACGGGCCTCACCGACCGCGACGGCGTTGCACGCATTTCCGAATTGCTCAAAGACGCCCCCGGTTTTCGACTGGGCATGGTGAGTGCGCGTACTGTATCTGACTTCAACATCATCATGATGGGCGACACTCGTGTGGAGACGTCACGATTCGACGTTGGTGGCCAATACAGCAACGAAGCGGGCTATCAGGCATATCTATACCCCGAACGCGATATCTACAGGCCGGGCGAGACCATTCACCTCAATTCGATCGTACGCGACCAAGCATGGAACAACACTGGAAAGATGCCCGTGATCTTGCAGCTGCGCCTCCCAAATGGACGCGAACATTCATCCTACCAAGTGACGCTTTCGGAGCAGGGATCGGCATCGTTCGCCATCCCCCTGGATGGATCCTCGGTCACTGGAACTTACATGGCGGATCTCTACAGCTCGAACCGGGTGCTTCTGGCATCATTGCCCGTCAGCGTAGAAGAGTTTCTGCCAGACCGGATCAAAGTGGGTCTGGAGACCGATGCCGACACC
>CAYZWQ010000165.1:0-5838 GCA_964481355.1 uncultured Chitinophagales bacterium | reverse complement strand
AGGGCCTAGCCCGCAACGCGCTCAGCGTGACTGTGAACGGCACCGTGTACGACCTGCATCGTCCACTGCCCGAAGGCGGCACATTTACAGTAAATACGTGGGATTCGGCAGACGGCAAGGCAACATTCTGGCACTCGACCGCCCACCTGATGGCCGAGGCCGTGCAGGCCCTCTACCCTGATGCGCGCTTCGGCATTGGTCCCGCCATCGAGACCGGCTTCTATTACGACATCGATTTTGGCGACGTGAAGGTCGGTCCCGACGAGCAGGCTGCCATCGAGGCAAAGATGGTCGAACTGTTGAAGGCTAAATCGGAGTACACGCGACGCGAAGTTCCCAAGGATGAGGCCATCGCGCACTTCAAGAAGATCAATGATCCCTACAAGCTCGACCTGATCGATGGACTCGAGGACGGAACCATCTCCTTTTACAGCCAGGGGAACTTCACAGATTTGTGCCGTGGTCCCCACCTGCCATCGACCGAGCCGATCAAGGCCGTCAAGCTGATGAACATCGCCGGTGCCTATTGGCGCGG
The DNA here is from genome assembly GCA_964481355.1 of uncultured Chitinophagales bacterium. Taxonomy (GTDB): domain Bacteria; phylum Bacteroidota; class Rhodothermia; order Balneolales; family CAYWCV01; genus CAYWCV01. The sequence continues at coordinate 5,303 of CAYZWQ010000165.1, read as the reverse complement.
CGACGCATCTGGTAAGCAGCTCACCCGACTGTACGGCGTTTCCTTCCCAAAGAAGTCGATGCTCGACGAATACCTGAACCAGTTAGAGGAAGCCAAGAAGCGCGACCACAAGAAACTGGGAAAGCAGCTGGGCATCTACATGATCGACCCTATGGTCGGCCAGGGCCTTCCCGTTTGGCTTCCAAAAGGTACCGTAATGCGCCGCACACTCGAGGCCTTCCTGCGCGATGAGCAGGTCCGACGCGGTTACAAGGAAGTGATCACCCCGCACATTGGAAATCTCGATCTGTACCGCACATCCGGTCACTATCCGTACTACGCCGACTCCCAGTACGACCCTATCCAGGTCGACGACGAGGAGTACCTGCTCAAGCCGATGAACTGCCCGCACCACCACCGCATCTATGCCAACGACATGCGCAGCTACCGCGACCTGCCGCTGCGCCTGAGCGAGTTCGGCACGGTGTACCGCTACGAGCAGTCGGGCGAGCTCAACGGCATGTCGCGCGTGCGCGGCTTCACGCAGGACGATGCTCACATCTACTGCATGCACAGCCAGCTCAAGGACGAGCTCAAGAACACCATCGACCTCACCCAGTTCGTGTTCAAGACCTTCGACATGCCGGTCGACATCCGTCTGTCCTTCCGCGACGACAACGCCGAAAAATACGGCGGCGAGTTGGCCTTCTGGGAGCGCGCCGAACGCGAAATACGCGAAGTGGCTGAAGAGATGGGACTCACCTACACCATCGCCCCCGGCGAGGCCAGCTTCTACGGACCGAAGATTGATTTCATCATCAGGGACGCGATCGGACGTAAATGGCAGCTAGGCACCGTTCAGGTGGACTACGTGATGCCCGAGCGGTTCGACCTCACCTACGTGGGAAGCGACAACCAGAAGCACCGTCCGGTGATCATCCACCGTGCGCCGTTCGGATCGATGGAGCGATTCACCAGCATCCTGATCGAGCACTTCGCCGGCAATTTCCCAGTTTGGATGGCGCCCGTGCAGGCCGTCGTGATGTCGATGAACGACAACTGCGTCGAGCAGGCCACGGCGTACCGCGATCAGCTGCGCGACATGGGCATCCGTGCCGAGGCCGACCTGCGCAACGAGCAGATCGGAGCCAAGATCCGCGAGGCGGAGAACCAAAAAGTGCCCTACATGTTGGTGCTCGGCGACAAAGAACGTGCGGAGGACAGCGTAAATGTTCGCCGCCATAAGAAGGGACAAGTTGGAAATATGAAATTTTCTGATTTTATTTCGATGATATCAGAGGAGATCGCCACCAAGCGATTGCCCGAGTAAACTTTAAGAAACGGAGACACACCCATAGGCAAGCGGTTTAACCCCCAACCCGAGCGTGACGAAAATCGTCCACGCATCAACTCGGAGATTCGTGCACCGAAAGTCCGCGTCGTTCGTCCAGGATCAGAAGAGAACGAGATCATGAACATCCAGCAGGCGCTGCAGCTTGCGGAGTCCATGACGAAAGATTTGGTCGAGGTCGCGCCGAACGCCAACCCTCCCGTATGCCGCATCATGGACTTCGGCAAGTTCATGTACGAGAAGAAGCGTAAGGAGAAAGAGGCGAAGAAGAAGCAGCACGTGATCGTGATCAAGGAGATGCGATTTCGTCCGCATACCGACGACCACGACTACGACTTCAAGGTTCGCCACGCACGCAAGTTCCTGCAGGAGGGCAACAAGGTGAAGGCCGTCGTCCAGTTCCGCGGACGCGACATCATATATAGCGACCAGGGAGAGGTCTTGCTCAAGCGTTTCATCGAGGATCTGAGCGACGTGAGCAAAGTCGAGCAGGCTCCCACACTTGAAGGTAAGCGCATGAACCTGATGTTGACTCCGGACGGTAAAAAAGGGTAGACCGCGGCAAGGGATTTGTTATCTGTGGCGGTGCGTTGGGGTCCGATCTATTTGCCTTGAGAGGGTAATGTGATTGCTCCGTGCTGCACACATCGCATCTAACTGGTTTGAGTGTGCTGGCTGGTTTGCATTTTAGGCGAATTTACCCTATCTATCTCCTCATTTGTAAACTGAACGAAGGGGATTATTGTGTCAAAATGTATATCAGTCGGGTATATGGCATTGTCGTTGTTGATAACGGCACTCAATTGTAATGCAGTTGCTCAACCAGGATCAAATGACCTGACTTTTGACGTCGGTACCGGCGTAAGTGCGATCGTTGACGACCTTATGGTAATGGCCGATGGAAGTGTGATCTATTCGGGTGGATTTATTTTCTTCAACTCCACATCGGTAAACAGATTGGTAAAATTGAAGCCTGACGGTTCTGTCGACGATTCGTATACATTTGAGTCTCCATATCCCTCATCAGTTCGAATCACGAATTTGTATGCTCAGGGAGATTCACTGTTGATACGGGGTTATAAATCGATTAATTCAGAATTGGTTTATTTCATTGCAAGGTTGATGGAGGACGGCTCTTTGGACGAATCCTTTCCTGTGCTCGAATTCAACCGTGAATTAAGAATCGTTCATGTGTACGATGACCGATCGATGCTGATCACCGGACTTTTTAACCAAATCAACGGAGAAAGTTCGCCGAGTGCCGTACGCCTCGATAAGAATGGGCAGACCTTGACAGATGTGATCGTACCCAATTTTCAAAATGAACTGCTGAATGAGCTTGTAAATGGTGATTTTATTTTGAACACACGATTAAGCTATGGAGACCATATCAGAACCCACATTAAAAAGACTGATTCAGATGGCAACGTTGACGAAAGTTTCAAATCAGACCATGAATTTCGAGGGATGGTTCTTAACAATAACCTCTCAAGAGGATACATCAATACGATGGCTGCTCTGCCGGATGGAAGTATTTTAATTGGAGGCGATTTTGACGAGGTCAACGGCCAAGTGATGCCATGCCTGATTGCGATCGATTCCAACGGAGATATTTTGGAAGACTTCGATGCGGGATTCAAAGCTGGAGAGTGTAGGGTATCTGACATACTCTACCTTCATGAAAATCAGATTATGGTGGCAGGGAATTTTACCTCCTATAGAGAACTTGATTACAGTGGCGTGATACAAATCCGCAGCGATGGCAGCCTTGTGCCATCGTTCAAAACTCCCGACGACTTGAACGATGTTCGACGTCTGGGCTTATACAGTGATGACCGTATCGTTATTTCAGGGTCTTTTGACTTCATCGACGGAAAACTACAACGAGGTGTGGCTCGTGTCATCATTAACGCCGTATCGACCTCGTTACAGTCCGAAGATGAATTCATTCCATCCCGTTATGTGTTGGAGCCCAACTTCCCCAACCCGTTCAACCCCACCACGACGCTGCGGGTGGAACTGCCCGAGTCGGCAGAAGTCTCGGTGACGGTCTACGACCCGACCGGGCGCATGGTGATGCAGCTTCCGATGCGCAGCCTTCAGGCTGGCCGGCACAACATCACGCTCGACGCCGCGCGCCTGGGTTCCGGTGTGTATGTGTACCGTGTGAGCACTGGATCGTGGATGTCGAGTGGAAAGATGACGTTGGTGAAGTAGTTGAGTGGTAGAGTTGTAGAGTGGTGCCTACTCATTGTTTGTGATCGTTTGCGCCTCGTGATTGATAATCATTGATAGTCACTGTTAATGCCTGTTAATAATTGTTCGTGATTCAAAATCTCCTTATTTTGCGCTTCTATCCGAATCTCCATAATTCAATAGACACGGATCATGCCTAAAGTCAAAACCAAAAGTGGCGCAAAGAAGCGTTTCGTCCTTACCGGAACCGGTAAAGTGAAGCGTCGCCGTGCGTTCCACCGTCACATCCTGACCAAAAAGTCAGCCAAGCGCAAGCGCAATCTGCGTGGTGTCGTCATCGTCCATGAGGCCGATGCCGCCAACATCCGCGCCATGATTCCCTACGCTTAACCAAAAAAAATTACCATCAACTAAACCTATCGAACCAAAATGCCACGCTCAAGCAATAATGTGGCTTCCCGTCGCCGTCGCAAGGGGATACTCGACCTAGCGAAAGGTAACAGGGGCGCTCGTAGCAAAGTCTACACGATAGCGAAGAACACCGTCGAAAAGGGTCTTCAATATCAGTACCGCGACCGTCGTTTCCGCAAACGCAACTTACGCAGCCTGTGGATCACCCGCATCAACGCAGGGGCTCGCCAGTACGGCGCGTCCTACTCCCGCCTGATGGGTGCCATGCACGCTAAAAACATGGAGATCGACCGCAAGTTGCTGGCCGACCTGGCCGTGCGCGACATCGACACTTTTGGAGCCATCGTAAAACAAGCCCTGTCGTAAGCACAGCATCATCCGTATATTTCGACCGGCAGGGTAACGTCAACAACCGTTAGTCTGCCGGTTTTTTTTTGCCCCCAATCTGAAATTATCGTCTCCGATGGACGTCAACCAACACATCCAAGACCTCACGAACGAGGTCAAAGCGGCATCTCTGGCCTCCAACGAGGAGCTGGAGGCGTTTCGCCTGCGCTTCCTGGCTCGGAAAGGGGCCGTGCAGGACCTCTTCGGTCTGCTCGGCAAGGCCGCCCCTGAGCAGCGCAAGGACCTCGGCAAATTGATCAACGACCTGCGTGACCTGGCTACTGCCACCTACGACGCCGCTAAGGAGGCGCTCGAGGCAAAGATTGTAGCATACCGCAAGGCGACAGACGATCTGGGGCTCGCCGCCCTTCCCTACCCTGCAGGATCCCTCCACCCTATTACGCTCGTGATGGAGGAAATCAAGCAGGCGTTCTTTAGAATGGGATTCACGGTGGCCGACGGGCCCGAACTCGAGGACGACTTCCACAATTTCACGGCCCTCAACTTCCCTCCCGAGCACCCTGCACGGGATATGCAGGACACCTTTTTCGTGCACAAGTCGACCGGCGAAGGCGACGACGACCTGGTGCTTCGCACGCACACCTCACCCGTGCAGATCCGCCTCATGAAGCAGGCCAAGCCGCCCATTCGCGCCATCATGCCCGGCAAGGTGTACCGCAACGAGTCGATCACCTACAAGTCGTACTGCCAGTTCCATCAGGTTGAGGCACTCTATGTGAACAAAGGCGTCAGCCTGGCCGAGCTGAAGGAGACGCTCATCACCTTCGTGCAGCTGCTCTTCGGCGACGACGTGAAATACCGCATCCGTCCCTCCTTCTTCCCGTTCACCGAGCCCAGCCTCGAAATGGACATCTGGTGGGAGAAGCCGGGCAGCGAAGGCCGCTGGATGGAAATCCTCGGCGCCGGCATGGTCGACCCGAACGTCTTCGAGGCGGTCGGCATCGATTCGGAGGAGTAC
>CAYZWQ010000164.1:0-5864 GCA_964481355.1 uncultured Chitinophagales bacterium | reverse complement strand
TCTACAAAAAGGGGTGCCAACTGTTCCGTGAAGCTGTCAAAGATGTCCGTGATGGGGATTTGATGCAACTCGATGCCCAAATTTTCGGCCAGTCTGACACTGTCGTCCACACTTCCAGCCGAACTGTACATTGAGGGCATAGTTACACCGACGACATTGTCTCTACCCAAAGCTTCGACGGCAAGTACAGCCACGAGTGCAGAGTCGATACCACCCGACAGGCCCACAACCGCTTTGCCGGGAATGCCAGATTTTCGGTAATAGTCACGGATTCCGGTCGTCAGTACTCGAAAGGTACGTTCATCAAGGGTAGGCAACCCGGTAGAAAGCGGCTTTTCGACATGAATGCGGCCATCTGCCAAGGTGCCGTCCACCCAGCCCTCGTCGAACATGGGGGCTACGGCGACGATGTCGCCACCTGGGTTCACCAGCATGGAGTCGCCATCGAAAATGACTTCCGTATTCGCACCGCACTGATTCGCGTAGATAAATGGAATTCCCAGTTCAAAGGCGTGCCGTTTCAGCATTTTCCGCCTTGATTCGGCTTTCGTTCGGGTATATGGCGATGCCGATATGTTGACGATCACCTCGGCGCCGGCTTGCTTGAGTTCACGGCTGGGATCACGGTCATAGCGATGATAGACGCGTTCATTATCGACGTTCCAGATATCCTCGCATACGGTGATGCCGACACGAAGACCGTTCCAAGTTACCGGCGTGTTCTCCTTTGCTGGCTCAAAGTACCTCAATTCGTCGAAGACGTCATAAGTGGGCAAGAGCGTCTTGTGCCGCATGGCGACCATCTTGCCATGCTGGGCCAAATAAGCCGTATTGAACAAAGGACGCCCATAACCGCTTTGGTTTTCAGATATGGAACCAAACAGGATCGCCGTGCTGCCTGACGAGGATATCACTTTCTCGGTAGCCGTCAGGCAGTCGTGCACAAATGATTCGCTCTCCAGTAGATCTTGCGGCGAATAGGCGCTAACCACAAGTTCTGGCAACACCAACAGGTCGATTCCATCATGCTCGGCATTCTTTAAAGCACGCAGGATGGAATCGGTGTTAGACCGAAAATCGCTAACAGTGGGGTTCAATTGTTGGCATCGAATTCGGATGCCATTGCTCAGCGGCATTTACTCGGCTGTTTGATATACGGATTTTCCGGCAACGAAGGTCTGAAGCACGCGGGTTTTCCAAATTTCTGGCTCTGAAACCTTAAAGTAATCCCTGTCAATCACAATAAAATCGGCCCATTTTCCAACTTCGAGCGAACCAAGCGACAGTTCCTGATGTCCTGCATAGGCGGCGTCGATCGTGAATGAACGCAACGCTTCAACACGGGTGAGCTTTTGTTCGGGATACCACCCGTCAAGCGGATTACCGAGCGTATCTTTTCTGGTCACGGCAGCATACAAGCCGTGAAATGGATTGGCATTCTCGACGGGATAATCGGATCCTGAGGCCAGAATGACCCCGTTGTCAAGGAACGTGCGCCAGGCATAGGCGCCTTTGATGCGCTCGCTGCCCACCCGATCCTCTGCCATGTTCATGTCGCTGGTGGCATGCACCGGTTGTACCGAGGCGATGATGTTCAGGTCGCGGAAGCGAGCGAAGTCATCGAGTGACACCACCTGTGCATGTTCGATGCGGTGACGCAGGTCGCGGCTCATCGGAACGGAGTCTTGGACCATGGCGAACGCGTCGAGTGCAACTCGATTGGCGGCGTCTCCGATCGCATGCACGTTTACTTGGTACCCCTTACGCACCGCCTTGCCGATCATGCGAGAAAGCGAGTCCGGTCCATAAAAGAGGAGGCCGCTGTTGCCGGGATCGTCGTGGTATGGGTGGATCATTGCTGCTCCCCTGCTTCCCAGCGCACCGTCGCCGTAAAGCTTCACGCTTCGGACAGACAAGAAGTCGTTCACATAGTTTTTAAGGAGACCATCCTCGGCGATGAGGTCAAAGTCGGAACCCACCCCCGAAATCATCCCATAGATTCGGGTGGTCAATAAATTCTGGTCCGCAAACGATTTGTACAGTTGATACACTTCATGGCTCACACCTGCATCATGGGTGGATGTGATCCCCAGCGATCGAAGTTCTTCGAGCGCCTTCCCGAGCACAATTTGGCGCTGCGCGTCGTCAGACTCTGGAATGATGGCCGTCACAAGCCCCATGGCTGCATCAACCAATACTCCGCTGGGGTTACCCCTGCGGTCTTTGATGATGAGTCCACCGGGCGGATCCGGTGTCTCGCTCGAAATCCCCGCCTTCGCCATGGCGACGGAATTTGCCCATGCCGCATGTCCGTCGACCCGAGTCATATAGATGGGGCGGCCATCGGAGATGGAGTCGAGCTCGGCGGCGGTTGGGAAACGGTTCTCTGACCATAACACTTGATTCCAGCCACGGCCCAACACCCAGTCGGCCTGCGGATTTGCATCGGCCCATGTCTTGACGCGCTCCAAGGCCTCTCCGACAGAGCGGGTTCCCTCGAGGTTCACTTGCATGGCCCGATTACCGAGGCCCATCACATGTCCGTGAGCGTCAATCAGACCTGGCATCACCGTATTGCCCTTCATGTCGAGCACTTCGACGTATGCGAAGCGCTCCTTGAGGTCGGAGGTATCGCCAATGGCCACGACCTTGCCCTCGTGGATGACCATCGCATTGAAATGCATGATGGAGTCGCCGCTTGGTGTGTATCCGTTCATGTTGTGGACATACACATCCGCGATCGGCGACTGGGTACACATTGTACTGGAAAGGGCCAACACAACGAGCGGCAACAATCGGATTAATCGGGTCATAATACCTGAAGTCAGGATTGAAAAGTTGGAGGTCGAACGGCCAAATTACGGTATTCGTACGAAAATAAATACCTTATTAGACAAGCGATGAACTACGATAAGGGCAATATCACCATCAGAAGAGGTACAACCAGGGATTTGCCCGCGGTTGCGATGCTCAATCGTGAAATCTTTGGAGAGGAACGCCTCATCAACAGCTTGGATCACGACTATCTGCTGCTGCTTGTGGCTGAGATCAACGCCGTGCCTATCGGCTTCAAGATTGGCTACGGGTTGGAATCAGGAATATTTTACTCTGCCAAGGGAGGAGTGCTTCCTGCTTGGAGAAGGCAAGGACTCGCCCGTTCAATGCTGGGGGCAATGGAGACCATTGTCCAACATGAAGGTTTCTCGGAATTGCGATACCATACCTTTCCATCCAGGTGGCCCGGAATGTTGAGTTTAGGACGCAGCGAGGGGTACGATATTTTAGAAGCAACCTGGAACCCGGCCTACAACGATTACCAAATCCTGCTTTCTAAAAAGCTGAGGCGGCCTAGCGGTAGTTTGTGAACACCATTGCTACGGGCAAGTCGGCCTGCTTCAGGGCCGCCTGGGCCTCCTGAAGCTCGTCGCGGCTTTTCCCTGTCACGCGTACCGTGTCTCCCTGTATGCTGGCCTGCACTTTGAGTCCGGCATTTTTGAGGGTCTGCACGATCTTTTTTCCATCCTCTTTGGAAATGCCCTGCTTTATGGTGATTACCTGGCGGATGTAGCCCTTCGACGCCGCCTCCTGGGTTCCATAATCGAGGAATTTCAGCGATATGCCCGCCTTGACAAGCCTGAGCTGAAGAATGTCTGTCATGGCGCGCAGCTTCATGTCGTCGGCCGCAAACAGCGTGATTGATGTGTCGTTTCGAGTGATCGAGCTGTCAGTCCCCTTGAAATCGTAACGGTTCACGACTTCCTTGTTCGCTTGCACTACGGCATTGTCAACCATCTGTAGGTCGACGGTTGATTCAATGTCAAATGAGCTGGATTTCGACATGGTCAGAATATCTGGCTAAAATGAGTGGTTGGATGCTGGGGATTTTTTAGGTCCTCATGGAGATGATACCTCAAATATTCGGGAAATACCGGAAGTTCCGCAAGGGAATGGACGTTCAAGTAATCGACCGATTTAAGGAACTGGTCCTCGTCGGCAAATTCGGGATCTTTTCCCAATCTCAGGCTTCCTCCTACCCGTTCACAGAACCAATAGTACTCCACGGCATGGTAAGGGGCCTTGATGAACTCCGATGTGTACATAATGCGCACAGGGTTGACCAGCAGCCCCGTTTCTTCGAGCACTTCTCGTGCAACACCGTCACGCAAGGTTTCACCATATTCAAGCCCGCCACCAGGAGGTGTCCAAATGGGTTCGTCGCGCGTCGGTGATTTCAAATTAACCATCAGGACACTATCGTCAGACACAACGATGCCGCATACCCTGACCCGAAGCCGATGACTTAGGGCAGACGAAACGGCATCAGTCATGACCCTTGCCGGAATGTGCCAGCGCAGCCTTCACAAAGTGGACAAACAACGGATGTGGCCTGCTCACGGTGCTCTTCAATTCGGGGTGGAACTGCACGCCGACGAACCACGGGTGGTCGGGGATCTCGATAATCTCGACCAAATCCTTCTCAGGGTTGATCCCGCTCATCACGAGGCCCGACTCCATCAGCGTGTTCCTGAGTGCATTGTTGACCTCAAAACGATGCCGGTGGCGTTCGCTGATTTCCGTTGCCCCGTAAGCTTCGGCTGCGCGCGTGCCTTCCTTCAGGTTGCAACGGTAAGCGCCAAGCCGCATGGTACCGCCCTTCATCGAGATGTGCTTCTGATCGGGCATCATGTCGATGACAGGATAGGGTGTGTCGGCATTAAACTCCGTGCTATTGGCATTTTCAAGATGGCACACATTTCTAGAGAATTCGATCACCGCACATTGCATGCCCAGACAGATCCCGAAAAACGGGATCCTGTTCACACGGGCAAATTGCACCGCTGTCAGTTTGCCTTCAGCCCCCCTCCCACCAAAACCCGGGGCTACGAGCACACCCGAAACCCCCTTGAGAAGTGTTGCGACGTTCTCTGTGGTCACGTCGTCGCTTTGAACCCACCTGATTCGCACATGGCACCTGTTGACGGCACCCGCGTGAACAAACGACTCGACGATGGACTTGTACGCGTCGTGGTGTTCTACGTACTTACCCACCAGCGCAATCTCCACTTCGGCCTTCGGATGGAGCACCGCGTCGACGAACGACTTCCAGTTGTCGAGATCGGGCTCCCTCGAGGTGAGGTCCAATTTTTCGATGACGCGTTTGTCCAACTGCTCGTCCTGCATCAGCAGGGGAACCTCGTAGATGCTCTTGGCATCGAGCGAGGCGATCACGTCCTCTTCCTCCACGTTACAGAAGAGCGCTATTTTGCGGCGTATGCTCGAATCGATGGGCACTTCCGCGCGGCATACGATGATGTCTGGCTGCAAACCGCTCTCGGAGAGCATTTTGACGGAGTGCTGGGTAGGCTTGGTCTTGAGCTCGCGCGCAGCACTCAAATACGGCACCAAGGTCAGGTGGATGGAAAGCGCGTTCTTGCGGCCGACTTCATAGCGCAACTGACGCATCGCCTCGATATAGGGTAAACCCTCGATGTCGCCGACGGTTCCGCCGATTTCAATGATCACGACGTCGTACTTTCCCGAGTTTCCCAGCTTGAGCACCCTCGACTTAATCTCGTCGGTGATGTGCGGGATCACCTGCACCGTCTTTCCTAGGTATGCGCCCTGGCGCTCCTTCATGATCACATCGTAGTAGATGCGACCCGTGGTGACGTTGTTCTCCTGCGATGTCGGGAAATCAAGAAACCGCTCGTAATGACCCAAGTCGAGGTCGGTCTCGGCACCGTCGTCGGTGACATAGACTTCACCGTGCTCGTAGGGATTCATGGTGCCCGGATCGACGTTGATGTATGGGTCCAGTTTTTGAATTGTGACCCGCAATCCTCGCGCTACTAACAGTCGGCCCA
>CAYZWQ010000163.1:3249-5909 GCA_964481355.1 uncultured Chitinophagales bacterium | reverse complement strand
ATTGTCGCTGTCTTTGTTCACTTTCTGTAGCAAGGTGGACAGTGGCATCGACTCGTGGGTGGCCAGCAGGCGAAATTCAGGTTTTGACCAGTCAACCGGGAAGGGATCCTCGTAGTATCTCACGTCCATCCCGAAGCCATCGTAGGAAAGGAACTTTACAAACGTGTCGAGAAAGTACATCGTAGGATTCGACACGGTCAACGCCTCCGTCTCCACGTGACCCTGAGGAAGTCGGCTTCCCAACGTGATGACATTGCTTCCAGGCATACGTCTGTACGATTCCCGGTACGATGTGCCCTTGGCCGTTATGCGCTGGTTGTTGACCATGGTCACATAGTCGGTATTGAAGGGGAACCAGCTGATTTCGGGCTTGGTGCCCGGCCGGCCGTCGGTGTTCACTTCGAGGAAGACCGTGTTCGAATTGAAGCTCAGGGGTCCCACCTCTGCGGCGTAGTAAAACGGAAGGTCATACCAATCCCAGTCGGGCGGCAGGTGCTGGCCGTCGAAGACCGATGTGTTTCCGAAAATGACGCCACGTATGCTGTCGATGCCTGCGGAACGCAGTTGATCCGCAATGCTTCTGAAGACATGAAAATCGTCATCATCATAAAAATCGCCGTTGATGCTGGGATCGCCGGAGGCGGCGATATGGATGTCGCCGAGCCAAGTGCGTCCAACAAGCTCGCCCCTGCCATAAATGTTGGTCACATACGTGAAATCCGGCCCGAGTTCTTCTAGGATCGCAGCAGAAGTAACCAATTTCATGTTCGATGCTGGCACCATCAATTTCTCGCTGTTGTGCGAGACGATTTCCACACCGTGTTCGTCGCGCACCGATATGGCCCAATGGGCGTTCGGTGTGCCTTTGGCCGCGATTCTGCTGTCTATATGGCGCTGCAGGCTGCGCGACTGAGCGTGTGAATGGCCAGCGGATACCCATCCGAAGAGTATGATGGAAAACACGATGGCGACAGCCGTGAAGCGATTGTCAGTGTTGCGTTGCATAGGACTCAGCCGATTGAATTTTTTCCAACACTTCATGTGGGGTGATGCTGTTCCTTAGGCCTTCGGCCAACTGCTGTTGGATGAGTATGCGTGAAAGAGCGCTCAGTATTTTCAGATGCAGGCTGCTGCTCTTGTTTGATCCCGCCACCAGAAAGACCAGATCAACCGGCCTACCATCGAAAGAGCCAAAATCGACAGGAGCACGCAAGGCAGCAAACGCAACTTGCGGCTCATTGAGGTCTTCGACTTTTGCATGGGGAATGGCTATTCCATTCCCGACGCCTGTCGACATGATCTCCTCTCGGTCAAGTACCGCCTTTGTGACGACACTGCGCACATTTGCGTCGATCCTGTTGAGGTGCGATGCCAGTATGCGAATAACATCCTCTTTATCCGTAACTTTCGGGTCAATCAAGATGGATTCTGTCGTTAAGTAATTACTGACAATCATGAACAGCCTCAGAATTCGCCGATTGAAAAATGGAATATAGGAAGCCGAGTCAGCTCAAACCAACTCGTTCTTACGGTTTCGAGATTTCTGACGATGGTTGTCATGATCATAAATTGTGCATGGGATGATTCAGGGAATCTGGTCTGTATTGGGGAAGGACTTCTCGCTTGAGCTGAGATCCCGATTTGGGGTGAACAGTGTATTGGCATTTATCGTTGCCGGCACCTTGGTCAGCATCTACCTGATCGGCACCGACCGCCTTGAGACGCTCACCACGATCAGCATCTTCTGGATTCTGATCGTGTTTGCGGCGATCACTGCCATGAACAGAGCATTTGTGATTGAAACCGACCGGTCAACAATGGAGCTGCTTCAACTGCACGCTTCGCCCATGTCGGTGTTTGTGGGAAAACTTCTTTACAACATCCTATTCACCCTCCTGGTGAGTTCTGCAACCGCGGTTATCTTCAACTTTCTCATCGGTTTTGGCGACATCCATTACGGATATGGTCTTCTCGTCGTTTTTTTGGGCAGTTTGGGCATGGCTGGTGCGGCTACTCTACTCTCGGCCTTAGTGGCACAGACCGATAAGAAAGCAACGCTCTTCCCCGTTGTGGCCCTTCCGGTTCTCATGCCTCTCATGCTCATCGTGGCAAGTGCCAGCAGGCTCTTGATCGAAGTGAACACCTGGGGTCAAATCGCCAACGACATCATGGCTTTGGTAGGATACTGCGGTGTCATGATTTCGGCATCAGTTCTACTTTTCGAGTATCTTTGGGACGCATGAACAACGCCCCATTGCACATATCTCCAAACCAATTTGCCGGCAACGTGCTGGTGGGCCAATCCCGGGCACGCGACACCATCGTCAGGACGTTGGCGAGCAACAGGCTGCACCATGCCTATCTGTTTGCCGGGCCGGAGGGCACAGGCAAAAAAGTCGCCGCTTTGGCGGTTGCCGAAGCGGTGAACGGAATATCCAACTTGACCGATCTTGGCGCCTCGGCGTGGTCTCGGAAATCGAACTGGCTGAACCACCCCGACATCCATCTTTTCATACCCATTCCCAGCACGGTATCGTTTCAGGACGTTCAGCAACGGATATCCATTCTCGCAGAAGACCCCTACAGTATCGTGGATTTCGGGCACATGCCCGATTTGAACAGCCAGGAACGGTCCAAAAACCGAAAAGCCTTCTACCCTC
>CAYZWQ010000163.1:0-3239 GCA_964481355.1 uncultured Chitinophagales bacterium | reverse complement strand
TACTACGAAAAGGAAATCCGTCCGGCGGCTTACTTGAGCCCAAATGAAGGAAGGCGCACGGTCATTATCATCACCCAAATTGAGACCATGCGCAAGGAGGTCTCGAACGCATTCTTGAAACTTTTGGAAGAGCCACCCGAAGAGGTGATGTTTATCCTCACTACCGACCAGCCTGATGCACTGCTACCCACCATCATATCCCGATGCCAGGTTGTGCCGTTCACGCCGGTCGCCCCGGACGACATCGAGGCCAACTTGGTGCGCCAGCATGGTTTCGATGTGGGCAATGCCCAATATTTAAGTCGCATCTGCGGGGGCAATTATTCGATGACTCGGTTCTATGATCTTGAAGGCCTAAAATCCCAACGCGAGGGGATCGTCTCGTTTTTGAGGGCTTCATACGCCGTGGACGCACCGAAAATTGTCGAAATTGCCGAAAGCTGGAGCAAGGGTCTCAACAACGACGCAACCGTCGACATGCTGAACCAAATGGAAATATTGCTGCGCGACATCTTGATTTGGCGCCAGACCATGCGTGCCGCAAACATCATCAACGTCGATCAGATCGAGGTGATAAAAAAATTCAGCGAGGGACTGACCAAAGCCAGGATATCCGACATGATCGGCGAAATTGCCGACGTGAAGCGCCACATGGTCTTCAATGTGAATTCCAAGCTGCTGTTCACAGTGCTGGCGCTCAGGTTCGCGCGACTCATGAGGGGAATGGACAAGGTGATCGACGATGTGAATGCCTGGATGCATTTCCCACAAATGGCAGAATGATGCAGCTGACATTCACCAAAATGCAGGCTACCGGCAACGATTTTGTCGTCGTAGACAACCGTGACGGCCGATTCGACATGGATTCCATGATTCGGATGACTCCAAAACTGTGCGACCGTCGCTTCGGCATAGGCGCCGACGGAACCCTCTTTCTGTGCAACTCCGACAAAGCCGACTTCAGCATGGTGTACCGAAACGCCGACGGTTCCGATGCCGGGATGTGCGGAAACGGTGGGCGTGCCATCAGTCTGTATGCCTCGGAGCTCGGCCTTGGAGAACACCTTCGTTTCGAGGTCCATGGCATTTCGTACACGGCGAGCATCATAGGAGACATGGTTGACCTGCATTTTGATGGACTGGCCTGCTCTCCAAGAGTGCATCAAACAAACGAAGGTACGATCTATGAGCTGTTCACGGGTACCGAACACATTGTTGTTCCCGTTCTGGAAGCCATGCACGGCGATCTGCAGCTCATACGTTCAAAAGGCCGAGAACTCCGAAATTCAAACCTGTTTGCGCCCAAAGGTACGAACGTGAATTTCTGTACTTTCAGGTCCGACGGACCAGTATTCCTGAGCACCTATGAACGGGGTGTGGAAGATCGGACGCTGGCCTGTGGCACCGGATCCATTGCTACCGCCATCGTTGAGGCACACCTGAACAACACCGATGCGAGCACAACAGATTTTGAAACAGCCGTCGAGTCGCCCGGTGGTGTGCTTAACATTCGCTTCAAGCGAAACCCGTCGACCGGCATCTATCACGACATTTACCTGTCGGGTGGTACAGACCGTGTGTTCGAAGGAGTAATCGATGTTTAAGTGCAACAACACCATGCTCGTGGTCTTACTAGTGTTCCTTAATGCGGGTTGCACTCTGTCTGACTTCGCTGGCCAACCAACCGAGAGACCTCCTTCACAGAGCTTCGAGAACGGATTTGCTGCCCCCGGTCAAATTCTGCCTCCTGATTATATTCAGAGCATCATTTTCACAAAAGGCGGCAACCCTGATTCTGCGGCTGTGATCCGATTGAATTCCCGCGACCGGCTCGTCCTGAAGTTTGATGAGCTCTCCAACACGGGCAGCCAGTTCTCAGTCGAGGTCGTACACTACGACCCCGACTGGCGGCCTACGAACATTCTGCCCAGTCTGTACCTGAAGCGTCAGTTCAGCGACCGTTTCGGTGGCGGCACGCTTTCTCGCGCCAACAACCCTAGCTATTTCCACTACACGTACACGTTCCCTAACGACAATTTGGATGTGAACCTCAGCGGAAACTACATGCTCGTTGTCAAGGATGCAAGCTCGGGGCGTTTCTTGTTTTCGTTGCCATTTTTAGTTGTGGAGCCCATCGGAAGGATACGCTCGTCTGTTGAGGAAGTACCCGGTTTTGGCGATCGTTTCCGCCCCTATCATCAGGTCTTCATTCAGTACGACTATCCCGACAGCCTTACCAGCATGCCTGAAGTAGACCTCACGGCCCGCATTGTTCCAAACCAGTTCTGGGGACGAACAAAACGCGCCAACGTGATCGACCAGTCTCAGCGGGGCCAGATACGTTTCCATCACGGCCGTGAAAATTTGTTCATCGCCAATTACGAAGTCAGAAACTTAGGGCTCAATCTGCGGACCGGCAACTTTTTCGAGTTCATCCCAGAAAACAATCCACCCAGAGTCGTTCTACGCCCCGACGTTGCCGACCTCGACAAGCCGTCGAGCGTTTCGAGGACCATGCGTTATGGTCGACCTGCCAATGACAGGGATGCGCAATATGCCCTGGTGCATTTTACGCTCGAGCTACCTGAAAGGCTCGAGGACCGCGACCCCATATTCGTCGTCGGCGCCTTCAACAACTGGCAACCGAGTGCTCTCAACAGGATGGTGTACGATTCCACAAGAGCGTGGTATACCGGACGGGCCTACATCAAGGAAGGTAGTTGGCAGTATAAGTACGTGAAACTACGGCAAAACCGCATCGACGATGTATCGCTCGACAACGTCTTCTCCCCTACCGCCCAAGACTATCTGAGTCTGGTGTATTACCGCGACTTTCAGCTCAACTACTTCAGGTTGGTTGGTGCATCGTATCGTCGATCAAGGTGACCTGGGCTCTCAAAAGTCAAGGCCAATGCTGAAATAGTGGATCGGTCTGCGCACAAACCCGTCGCGCTCTCTTGCCCAGGCAACATCATACTTCACGGGGAATCCGAGGAAGATCGTTCTCAAACCGAATCCGGTGCCCAAGAGAAGGTCTCCGTCGCGAGTCACGAATCCGTTCTGTTCCGTGGTCCTTACCAACTTCAGTTCCAGTTTCCCGTCGATTGCAGGGTTTTGTGGATCGGAGATGCCCCATGCCGTCCCGGCGTCCACAAATGCGACACCGGTAATATTGTAGAGCGGGAGCAATGGAATCGGACCAGGCAACAAAGCGGCCACCAACGGGAATCGGAATTCTG
>CAYZWQ010000162.1:0-5915 GCA_964481355.1 uncultured Chitinophagales bacterium | reverse complement strand
CGGACCCTGCTGAGGCTGGGCATCAACGGATTTCAGCTTGACGACATTCAGGATATCTATGGAGACGGAATCATACTGCTGCCCTCGGTGAACTCCGACGAAAACCAGTTGCCCAACCTTCGCACTTTTGCGCGGTTTTGCAAGCAGTACAACATCAGAACCATCGGTCAACTCGAGAGCGAACTGGCCAGGGCCATCGACAGGGAGGAACGCAACAGGATCCAAGTTGCACGCAGGCGCGGTTCAGCGCAGGAAATGGATTCGACTCTGTTCAAGGAACGGCACAGTGGCTTTTATGAAAAAATTAGCGACACGTTGTCGGAGTTGAAAACTCGTTTTCCGACCGGCGTTTTGAGCTTGAGTGCGTGGCTGACGTGGACGAAAGGTCTTATGGAATCGTTGGGCGTGCTGCACAGTGCCGAACTCATGACGGCTGTAGGCAGGCTTGTCAAGGCAACCGAGCTTGCCATGTCGATGACGGAGCGAATTGAACATGACCCAACAATGGACGGACCGGCATTTTTGGCTTTTTTCGATTCACTCTTGGATGGAAATCTACCGATAACGCATCATCCCGGCAGGGTGATGGTAGGATCATTTGACGACGTGACGTGCCTGACGGGCAAGCGCGTACTGGTGCTTGGGATGACGGAATCCAGTTTTCCGACTGCCTTTGGTTCCGAGGACCTGTTTTCGTTCTTGGGACCGGAGGGTGCGTCGTGGGTTAGGCAACTTGAAAACCATCCTTATGACATAGCAGCATGTGCACTGGCATCTATGGCCATGCAGGCTCGCTCAATATGTCTGAGTTATGCCAAAAGCGGTGATTCGGACAACACGATGCCATCTGTGTTCATCACGGACACGGCCACGTTTTTGCCTTGGTGGTCAATCCAGCACCTTGCCCCATCTGATGACAGCCGCTGCTTCGACGCCATGGATTGGATGCGACGCAATGCCGGGGCGACATGGGACCCCGAGCGTGAGGCCATTCCTGCCGCGGATCCTGGCCATCTCAGCCGACATGTCTCGGCTGTGGCACGACTCAGGGAATCACCAACCAGGATATCAGCCTGGGAGGGGATGCTTCCCAGCGTGGTCAATGATGAGTCCCCTGTAGCAGAGGGTGTCATAAAGGAAGCGGTATCGGGCTTGATGAGCGATGGATTGCTTCGCACATCGGTGAGCCAACTCGACGCTTTTGCCGCTTCGCCGTTGGAGTATTTCTTCAGGTGGCTGCTGCGCATCAAACCACCCGTCGAGTATCTCGACGAGGCGGAGCAAAATAAGAAGGGAACCTTGCTGCATACGATTCTGGATCTCTTTTATTCTGATGCAGAAACATTCGGAGAGATCGTTAATCCGGTTACAGACGAAGAATCAGCCCGTCGACGGATAAAAAAAATTGCAGAACGGGTCTTTGATGATCATATCGAAGATTTGGGAAACCCCGACACCCCGTTCCCCAACCTGCTGAGGTCCCAAATTGAGGACACCTTGGACGCTTTCATCGACGCGGAGCGCGATGGACTCAAACAAGTGGCCGGAATATGGCATCAGGTACGTCCGGCAACCATCACTGACCCCGGCCGAAACGTCACCGAAGTGCCCTTTTCATACAAGATGGAGGTGGATGGAGTCGTCATTCACATTAATGGGTTCATCGATCGCATCGATACGAATTCCGACGAATCGATGAAGATCATCTACGATTACAAATCGGGCGGGGCGGCATCCATCAAGCAGTTCAAGGAGATGAACTCCGGGATGTCGTTCCAGCTGCCCGTGTACCTGAATTCGTTAGAGAATTCCGAGGGATCGAAGATGCTTGCCGGTTATTATCACATACCCCTGTCGAATAAGGGCAGGGACATTCGATTGAAGGGCATGCTCGGCAACCGGAGCCTGACGACGGTGAAAGACCACGAATTGAGGTACAACGACAATCATGGTCTGCTTCCCGACGATCAACTGGCGAGTTTTCTTCAATTGCTTCAGGAAAAGCGCATCAAGCCGATAATCAGAATGATTATGTCGGGGAGATTTCATCAGTCGATGACGGAACCGTCCGCACATTCCGATTACAAGAGAATGAGCCGGTGGTCGAAGGCGGTTAACGAGTTGAGAAAGCTCACGATCATTCCGGCGCTTGATGAAGGCGACATTTTTTTGAACTACTATGTGCAAAGCACGGTCTTTGAGGGCCCGTCACATTCCCAATCGGCAGAAGGAGAGGATTGACCCATGGTTCCATACGAAAATGATTATTCTGCCGCCGTTGCCGACACCACGTCGAACGTATTGATCCAGGCCAGTGCCGGTACAGGCAAGACCTTCAACCTGGTGCAGCGGGTCTTGGCAATTTTGCGGGCCGACCGAGTGCCGATCGATCATATTTTGGTGCTCACATTCACGGAAGCCGCTGCAGCCGAAATGCAGTCGCGTATTTATGAGGGCATAAAGAAAACGGAGAGGGAGTCGGCCGATGCGACGGAACGGGCGTTCTTCACCGAGCAGAAACTGCGTTTCGGCAGGCATCACATCGGAACCATCCACAGCTTTGCCGGCAGGGTGATTCGTCAGTCGGGCGACGAGCTGACGAAGATGAGGGAGGCAGCGGTTCCCCACGGCTTTGAAGTGCCGGTCGGTCTGAAAGATGCCGAGGGGGTCGGTTGGACTTCATCCTATGAGCTGATCGACGAATTTGCCTCAACCATGCTGCGCACCCGTTGGAGGCAGGACTTCATCGGCGTGCACAACAGCTTCGAACCGGTCACAAAGTTGCTTTCGCTAACGGGATCGATGGGATCCTTTTTTGAGATGCTCGACAAGGCTGCACTATTGCCGGACGGAGTGTTGCGCAGCATAGCAAGTATGTCGAACCGAGAGTTGGTGCAGATCACATCGGTCTACGCCGCGAACCTCAAACACGAGATGGAGGCTCCCTTTGCCAAGCTTGTGGCACTTGCAACAACCTACCGTCACTGCCTCGACCGCGACTTTCCTTCAACTTTGGACGCTTTCTTGTCGTCGGGCAGTGATTGGTACAAGAAAGACGGCAAAATCTCGGCCAAGCGCGTTTTGAAGGGAACATCGGATCCATCCCGCGAGGATGTGATCAAGGAGTTCGACCGCGTGATGCCCCTCGTTAAATCGTTGGTCGATCTCTATGAGCTGCACGAAAATCTGGTTGCAGCCGTAATGGAGGGCAGAAAGGGTGATGACAATCCTACCGGTACCCTCGACATGGCCACCTTCGAAAATATGAAGCTGATCGGCGAGGTGGCGTTGAGGTGGAAGCAGTACCACCGCTGGAAGAGGGCATCGGAGGGACTGATGAACTTTGATGATCTCATCGATGTGAGCCATCGGCTCATTGTCGAGAATCCCACCGTGCGCGAACGTCTTCAGTCTAAGTTTCGGCACGTGCTGGTGGATGAATTCCAGGACACCGATGCACGGCAATGGGAAATGATCAAACACTTGGAAGGCAACGACACGGGGCGGAAAATGTTCCTGGTGGGCGACATGAAGCAGGCCATCTACGGGTTCCGTGGCGGCAACGTGAGCCTGATCCGTAAAGTGGAGGAGCAGGTCATTGCAGAGCCTGGGAGCATGAGGTTGGCAACGTTGACTGTTTCGAGGCGCTCGGCAAAGGAAATCATTGACTATGTGAACGGTCTTTTTCAGGCGGCCATGAATCCCGTTGGCCACGAGAGGATGTTTCAGGCCGACTACATGCCTTTGGAACCCTTGGAGCAGCGCGGCGAACATGATCCAGACCCCGGTGTTGGATCTGTGAGGTATCTGTCGTATCGGCGCATGCCAGACGATCAATCGCACGGAGAAGACAAAAGCATGAAGCGGGTGAGAGATTTTACGGGTCAGGGACCAGCCGTCATCGACGCCTATTATCTGGCCAAGTTCATTGCCGACATCCGCGACGACGCCGACGCAGAACGGTACCCGGAATACCGAAATATCGGTGATTTATTACGTGCCGGTAAGAGGGCGATAGGCATTCTGATCCGCACACAAGCCAATGTGGACCATTTGATGACGGCATTTCGGTTATTTGGCATTCAAGCCACGGTACGTGCAGGCTCCGGATTTTTCGAGCGCCAAGAAGTATCGGACATGTACTACCTGATCCGTTTTCTCGACGATGCCTGGGATGACATGGCGCTTGCGGCCGTGCTTCGTTCGCCTTACTTCGCCGTGAGCGATCTTGGTTTATTGGCCCTTGCAAACAAGGTGAATGCCACCCCTCGGAAAACATCATGGTGGAAGACGCTTCAGGAAAGCGCACATGAATTGCCGTTGATCGGTTCAGATCGTGTCTTGCTCGCTCATGCGGTGAATTTACTCAAACAGTGGAGGTCGGCCGTGCGTGGTAGGCGAGTGTCAGACATTCTGATGAAGTCGCTGGTTCAGACGGCATTTTTATACGGGCAGTCGGATACCGATATGGCGAGGGAAAACGCCTACAAATTAATAGATCTAATCCGCGACTTTGAGGACAGGGGGAGTGCAAGTATTGGGCAGATCTCGAAGTGGCTCAGAATCCAACTTGAGAGTACTTCCAGCTCGGATGCCAATGTGCCTGGATCATCAAGCATCGAAGTGACGACGATGCATCGATCCAAAGGGTTGCAGTATCCCATGGTCATCCTGTCGAATGTGTCGGCATCGGGTCAAAACAGCCGGGGGATGCTTGTGTCACCCATCGACATGCACGATCGTCATACCCCGCTTCTGGTCTGGCGCTCGGCCGACGATGTCGAGGATGCCGACGGTAAGAAAGAATCATTCTTGAAGAACTATGTAAAACGGCAGAATGACGATCGTGAACACGCCGAGGCACTCCGTCTGCTTTATGTCGCATTGACCCGCGCCGAGTCCCACATTGTGATTTCGGATCCGTCGGGTCTGTCGAACGACAAAAGGAAGAGCTCACTGCAGCACGTACTGGAGCACCACACGAGGAGTCTCGAGGCGAATGGTGCGCCCTCTTGGTTTCATCACAATCAGATCAACAAAGAAGACTATCTGCAACTCATTGATGAGATCACGGCCCATGTGGGCGACACCCATCCATCGAAAGTGGTCGAACAAGATGTCATATGGGTCGATTCCGAGAATCTTCAGGCAGCGAATCGCCGGGCGAATGCTGCCGTGTCTCGGCCATCCGACCACAAGGGTGATGACATTGGTTCGATCGTGGAGCCTGACAGTCAATGGTCGGTCTTGCGTGCGAACGATGCCGGTACGCTCATCCACTTGATGTTGGAATGGCCCGATTTGAGTGACGAACATCTCAACGTTCGGCTTGGAATCGAATTGGAGGGGTTGGAATACAACACCAAGGCTGAAGGATTAGGGGCGGACATCGACCAGCTGAAACGTCATGTGTCGAATGCCCGGTCATTTATCAGGAGTAATTTCCCCAATGCGAAACAGCTGATCAGCGAGCTGCCAATAGAAACATGGATGCCTGATACAGATGCGGCGCCTGGATCGTGGTTGCGTGGGACGATCGATTTGGTCATCGAAGACCAACATGGCGACTGGCACATCATCGACTTCAAGACAACCCAAATTTCAGACGATCTGCTGATCGACCACATCATCGAAAGAAAGTACCATAGCCAGATAAGGCAGTACACCGAAGCGCTGTCATTGGCGAGCCGTGGTGCGATTGATGTGCCGGAACGAAGTGCGATGCTTTTGTTCACGGCTTATGTCGGTGGCAGAGCGATATCATTGGCTGATTTAATTGCAAAAAGATAATTAGGAAAGTAAAACAATATTAACGTGCATATACAGTTGCCCATTTTAATCGCTAACTTCAGATAAATACGCCAAACCCCATTATTGAGGAGATACATGACGTAGCCTCACCTTTTCAAAGTTCT
>CAYZWQ010000161.1:0-5965 GCA_964481355.1 uncultured Chitinophagales bacterium | reverse complement strand
CTGCCCTTCGAGGGACGGCGTTAGAAGGTTGCCGTTCTGGAAGGTCACCTCCTGCAGAACGACCAGCGGCATGAACGTGCCGAACATCTGCAGAAAGAGCAGCCCGATGGCGATTTTGGTCGTTTTCGGAAATAAGAAGGTAACGCCGATAGCCACCTCCCACCATCCGATAACAGTCAGCCAAAATTCGGGTGTGCCGAAGGGCAGCCAGACTACCGTGGCCTTAAGCAGGCTCTCAGCCGAGGAGACGTCGAACGGCTTGAGAATGCCGAACCAGATGAAGATGATCCCAAAGGAGATCCGGATGGCCGATGAGCTCCACTTGTTCATCCATTCGGCGATGAACTTGTCGATTTTTTCGAACAAAGCTTTCATGTTGAAGTAATGTCGTTGGGCATAGCCTATTGCTGTGTGTGGTGTGCATGGTATACGTATATTCGCCCAAATTGTTGAACCACTGATGGCACAGATGAGCACAGATGTCCAACCTGCAAAACCCATCTGTGTTATCGGTGCTATCTGTGGTTAATTAAAAACCACAGAAAACACAGAATGCACTGAAATATTCAGATTTTCTTTTTCTGAATTTTCTGTGTTTTCAGTGGTTATTGTTGCATTTTTTGCGGTCACGTCAATATCATCGGGTTAATCAATACCGAAGCTTATGGATCCCAACCGCACCTATCCCTGCGTCCAAGGGATGGCGCCACCAAGATCCAGTACATTGCTCAATGGAAAGCATATGAAATCATCATGGTCGGTGTTTCGATTTTCTTAGGTGCAGGACTAGGGATGATTCTTTTTAACATCTTAGAGATGCCGGGAGCCTGGTTCATCATCCTGCCACTCCTTGGGGCAGCTCTTGGGTTCAGCTTCTCGAGGATCGTCTTTCAATGGTATTTCGAGAAGCAGAAGAGGCAATACGCACAGATCATCTCGGCCATCAAGAAGCGATTGCGAGGCGACAGTGCGCAGGAAGCGATGCGAGATGAGACTGCTGAACTAGAGGAAGAGGATGTTGGGGTAGTGAGAAGCGGTCGAGAAAGGGCTTGAAACAGTCGTTTAACACTGAAACAACACCGTTGTCCCTTACTAGACCGACGTCTTTTCTTGAGGTGCCTCAATCGATGTAGGGGATGCTCCGACATCCATCGTGGCTGTGTTTTGTCCGAAAGTCAGCAAATTGTTGTCAGGGTCTAGCAACGAAAACTCTGTCTGTCCCCAAGGCTTGGTTTGTAACGGGCCGTTTGGATGTATGGGTACGCTGTTGGCCAGGAATGATTGGTAAAGGTTGTCGATGTCGTGGGTTCGGATGTAAACCTGGCCGTAGTTCTCGCTTATGACCAGGTTTTTGAACTCAAAAAAATGAATTTCAACAGAATCCCTGCTGATCATAAGATAGTCGCCATAGTCCACCAACTCTGTGAAGCCCAATTTAGTCATGTAAAAGTCTTTGGTAGCGGCTTTATCGCGCATCGGCAATTTCGGAACGATGCTTGTCATGTCAGACGATTGTTTTGTTCTTGTATGAGTTGACAAATAGCACATTGCCAATGTCTTCATAACCTTGAAAAACCGAAGTATCTAAATTTCTGATGCTGTCCTCGTGAAATCCGATGATAGTGAGGCCAGCGTCGGCCGAGTGAGCGTTGATGATCGATTTGTATGAAGTGCCCTCTTCCTCCACGAGGATTTTTATGTTGTTCGACGTAATAGGCAGTCTGCCTTTATCGATGAGCTCATCCATCTGTGTTTCGACCTCCTTGATTTCGCTTCTTTTGCAGATATCAAAAATCTTGATGTCGGAGTGTGCCCAATCTGGATGGCCCAGTATGATGTAGCTCAAGATGATCATTAAATTCGCATTCTCAGCATCGTAGGTTTTGATCCAAATATGTATACCGTTCTTGTATATAATCGGCTTTCTGCTCGATGCAAGTATGCAAACATCAAAATTGCCTGAGTTGATCAGCTTGAAATTTTCCACAATTTCAACGATTCCTGCATTGTCTTTTTTGTCATACTCCAAAATGAGCATGTTGTTTTCCATGCCCGATATGCTGGGTATCTGGATGGCATGCGCTATTGCCGAGGTGTAGGACGGAGAAATGATGGTGTCCACGTAGACGTGGCTCAAATCCCCGTAGTTGTGGATCAGTCGGCCCAGATCTTCCTGCGCCTTGTCGAAGGTGCTTCTTGAACAGTAGTCCACGATTCGGTGCAGGTACGTCCCAAAGCCGTACTTGTAGGAGATCCAGTTCGTCAATCTGAATGCGTTGTCTCGATTGAACGAATTCGTCGAAATACAGATGACACTCGGACGCCAGTCGGAGTACGATTTCACGATCTTGCTTTTTTGCAGATAAAGCTGAAGGTTCCTGTTCAGCTGAAATATAGTGTTTGTGAATATGGAGGAGAGTCCTTTTCGATCCTTGTGTATGTTGTTGATGTAGGTGTAGAGAAGGGTCATCACCATGAGTGCAAAGAGGCTGTAGGCGACGCTGATCATGAACATGACCCACACAGACGTCACGAAGCCCACCAAAGAAATCATCCACTTTGACTTGAATGAAGGTCGGTACGACGGCGACGACCCAAAGTGGTTAAGGAACGAAATAAGGCAAAGCGAGCCGTAAGTGATCAGAAAAAACATAGATATGATCTGAGCAACGATGTCAACGCTGCCAACGGAGACAAACAGAAGCGCGATGGCACAGGTAACCAAGGATGCATTGAGGGGCTCGTTGTCTTTCGTCCGCGACTTGCTCAGCCAATTGTTCATGAAGTCTGCAGGAAACGACGTATCGTTTGCCAGAGCCTGCAAGGTGCGCGGTGCAACCATGACAGAGCCCAAGGCCGAGGAGATCGTGGATGCCGCCAACCCGAGTGGCACGACAATCCAGCCCATGATTGCGATGTTGCTCATCACAAACTGATTGCTCGCCAGTTCTTCGGGTGTGGCGGAGTAGGCGAGCTTGTAGGAGATGAAAAAATAGATGACCATACCAATCACCGTGGCCGAAACTGTACCGATGGGAATCGACCGGGCTGGATTTTTCAGGTCGCCCGAAAGCCCGACCCCCGCCGTCATACCCGTAAATGCCGGAAAGATGATCGCAAAGACCATATAGAACTGCGAAGTGTTTCTAAATTCGGCGTTTGCGACGCTGAAACCCACATCGGCAGCCGCCTCACTTGTCCCTAGGAAGAACAAGGTGATCGACATGGCTAAAATGGCGACTACGACATAAAGCGCCTTTACACCAAGGTTTGCCCCCTTCTTGAGAATGAGCGCCGACAACAGCAGCATGACAGGAATACTTACGGCCTGTCTGGGTAGATAGACGCCATGATTTGCCAGAAGGTAGTCAAAGATGAACTGGAACGCCTCGGTAAATGCGATCACGTAAAATGCGACGCTGATAGCCTGAGAGAGATAAAGGGCTATGCCAATGGTGGCGCCGATGTTCAACCCGAATGAACGGGAGATAATGAAATATTCGCCGCCACCCTCCACCCTTTTGTTGGTGGCAAGCTCCGATATGGCCAGCGAGGTCGGAATCGTAACCATATGACCGAGTAGCACGATCAAGACAACGCCAAAGAATCCAACGGTGCCCACCGCATATCCAAAGCGCAGGAATAGAATGGCCCCTAAAATGGTCGAGATGGCCGTGAAAAACACGGGTGCCGTCCCAAATTTCCTCAAAGGCTCACTCATGTATTTGGCTTCTGCAGTTGATGTGGCCTCACGGCCTCCGCGAGTGTTGCCCCACTGAATCCAAGATGCGATTTACCTGAGTCTTGATCAAGGAATTGTTCAGTAGATTGATCTCGTGTGGGATCGTCGGGCTAAGATGGGATCTGTTCAAGTCTAGTCTGATTACCACTAACAACACCGCTGATGTTGGGAGCAACCGATGCTGATATTATCCAATTCAAAAGTAATAGTCATACTTCCCATTCTGATCAGCAATAAAAAAGGCACCGTCGCTCAGGAATTTGACGCGGTATACATCAATGTCTGTCTCACTCAGCTTTTTCCGAAGGGTTGCCGGAACTTCGCCGAGGAATTTGTAGCCTTCACTGTAGCAGAGCACCAGGCCTTCATCCGTTAGGTGGGCGGCCCAGAGTTGACCATATTCTTGGAGTCCATCCTCGATGAAGTCGTAAATTTCCGAAGTTGAGGCTACAATAAATTCGGTGGTCACAACGATCCAATCGCCATTATCGTTAAACGTTACCGATGTGATCACCTCGCCCTGTCCATTGAGCTCCTTGAGCTTGAGCTCTAAACTGCGAGGAATGTCGTTCCAAATAATCCCGTTGTCACCATAGAGGATCAGCCACTTCCCACTCTCTGTGAGTTGCACATCGTCGATTAGTTCGTCGTTGTCATTGAGCTTGTTCAGTTCATTCTGCAGATTGCTGGGCAATCCAGTCCCAGCCCAACCATTATCTCCGTAAAGCGCCAAGTCCCCTCCAGTGAGGGTCATTGCAACGTTCTTGCATTCACCCCATTCCTGAATTTTTTTTCTCAAAAACGCTCTGTCTTGTCCATATGCATCGACAGCCAGTAACGTCATTATGATCAATACGATGACGGCAGATTGCTTTCTCATCTTAGTACGCTTGTTTGAGGTGATAATTACACGTTAAAAGAGGTATTCTTACTAGATACCCGGGATTACCGACATCAGGAGTGTTGACCGAACATATACAATTCCGCGCAGTTTTGGTGCTCCTGTAAGAGTCTACAATTTGATCAAAAAATTCATGATCGCATTGTTTTTCAATGTAGTTAATACGATTAAATTGAGCAAACGTAGAAAATCAACATGAAGGCTGTCCGTGAAATCGGACGTACAAAATCATTTGTGTTTCGGATAGTGTTGCCTACGTTTGCGTTCGATGTAAAGTTGCCTGTATATGCCGTCTTGTCGCTAACCACGATCCCTCTCATGCTTTGTAACTACCTCAAAACCAATGAAAAAGTCACGATTTCTACTTCTTGCCATCTTCTCGTTATGCACAGGCCATGCATATCCCCAGGTTATAGGTCCGGCCGGAGCCGGTAATCTCCCTGGAATTTCAAAAGAGAGGCTTGTGAAGTTGGATGCCATGCTTGATGAAGCAGTACAAAAGGAGCAAGTGCCCGGCCTAGTGGCGATGGTAGTCAAAGACGGCAAGGTCGTTTATCATGCGGCAAAAGGCCATGCCGATGTGGAAAGTGACGAGAAGATGCTGACGAATTCCATTTTTCGCATTGCGTCCCAGACAAAGGCAATCACAGCCACAGCCGTGATGATTCTGTGGGAGGAAGGGCGATTTCGCCTGGATGATCCCATTTCGAAGTACATCCCTGAGTTCAAGAGTCCACAGGTGCTGAACACCTTCCGATTCGCTGACACAAGTTACACCACTAGACCCGCATCACGCGAAATTACTATCCGTCACCTGCTCACCCACACCTCTGGCCTGGGATATGGAATGATTGACGGCGACGAGCGCATGCGCATGATCTACCAAAAGGCGGGCGTCGTTGACCTGTTCACCACCGAAGACATCACGATCGAGGAGAGTGTGAAGCGCCTGGCGAAGCTTCCACTGCATCACGACCCGGGTGCAAGATACACGTACAGCGAAGGACTGGACGTGCTGGGATACTTTGTCGAAATCATCTCCGGCAAGCCTTTCGACGTGTTCCTGAAGGAACGCATTTTTGACCCTATCGGGATGAACGACACCCGTTTTTACCTCAGTGAGTCGCAGGCTCCACGCTTGGTTACAGTGCATACGCGCAGAGACGGGAAATGGACCCCCTTCCCAATCACATTTTATGATCCTTCATATCCTAAAGCGGGTGCCAAAGCCTTTTTTTCTGGTGGAGCCGGGTTGTCGGGCACGACCGAAGACTACGCCAAGTTTCTACAGATGTA
Organism: uncultured Chitinophagales bacterium; assembly: GCA_964481355.1. Lineage (GTDB taxonomy): Bacteria > Bacteroidota > Rhodothermia > Balneolales > CAYWCV01 > CAYWCV01. Next base: position 26 of record CAYZWQ010000161.1, on the reverse strand, counting down.
CCTAAACGGCGGAATCTATAACGGTA
>CAYZWQ010000160.1:0-6151 GCA_964481355.1 uncultured Chitinophagales bacterium | reverse complement strand
GCCGCTGTGCTTCGGTTCGGCCCGTATCGGTGGCGATGGACCATCGTACTTCCCAATGGCCCGTGCCATCGTCGGAGGCCTCGCATTCTCGACGGTGATTACGATGCTTGTGCTGCCGTCGATCTATTTGGCCTTGGATTCGCTCCGCACATGGACATCAACCGTCTTTCATTTGGCCGTTTCTGCGAGTGCAGAAAAAAAAACTGAAAATCTTCCGGTTCCCTGAAACCAAATGATTTTGTACACGTAAAGCTTGAATGTATCTAAGAGACGATACCAGTTTACAGAGTTTAGTCTGAGTTAAGCAGACAATAGGGACAATCCCCGTCGCCAGTCAGCGCCGGGGATTTTTTTTATCCTAGCCCTTTTGCCATAAGATGTTCACCCTCGAAACACGTGTGGGTGGATTAGTTCTGAGAACCTGGTGTGATGATCGGAGGTTATCACCCGTTTCTTCATAACCCGATACTACCTTGATTGTGTCGCCGAACTTGGACTCAGCTTCAAAAAGAACCTCCGCCTCAATGGCCGTCCAACTGTACGGTTGGTCTTTCGCCGCGGCATGCATCGCCCATGCCAAATAGTGGGCGTTGTTCACATGGTTATTGATGTCAATTTCATTGATCCTCACATCGAATTCGGCAGAATGCCGCGAGAGATCACCGATTTCGTCAAAAGTGGTCCAATGTGGCTCCGGGTTTGGCGGTTCGGGCCAAATGCGCTGCGTGATCGTATCGGGAAGCCTCTGTGGCCTATGCGTCCGACGATCCAGGATCATCCAATGGCTCATAGCCTGGCCCACTTCTGATCCATCGGCATCGAGTACTAAATAACGTCGGATAGCCCACAGCCGATGAACGCCGGACGGCCATGTCAGAACCGTGTAGTCGCGGCCACCCATCAGTTTGCGGTGCATTTTAATGTGAAGCTTCGTCAGTGCCCAAGTCGTTCCGGCATTTCCGAGGTCTTCCATTCCAAAACCCAGACGGTCGGCATGCTTCCCGGCTGTCTCCTGCAACAGGTCGGCTATCCTGAACAGGTTGATGCTGCCGTCCGGACCAATCTCGGCAGATCGGTAGGCGAGCGGCTCACGATAGAAGTCGGGCGAAACCGTCATGAAAATGCGTCAGGACTCGAGGAGTTTTTTGTACTTGACACCCGTCTTGAACACCCTGTTCATCCCGTTGAAGGCAGCGATTCGGTAGGCCTCTGCATAAGTGGGGTAATTAAACACATGATTCACAAAGTAACGGATGTCGCCGTTCAATGCCATCACCGTCTGTCCAATGTGGATCAGATCGCAGGCCGCCTCGCCGATGATGTGAATGCCGAGCAGCTTGAGGGTCTTTGTGTCGAAAACCAGCTTCAGCAGCCCCTCCTTGTTGTTAGAGATGCTTCCTTTAGCCAGATTGCGGTAGTAGGCACGCCCGACGGTGTAGTCGATGCCTGCCTGTTTCGCATCCTGCTCAGACAAACCGATGCTCGATATTTCTGGGATGCTGTAGATTCCGTAGGGCACATCGGGCGACATCTCGCCGGATGGAACACCAAACATGTTACAGGCGGCAAGACGTCCCTGCGAGAACGAGACGGAAGCCAAGCCCGGGAACCCAACCACGTCTCCTGCCGCGTAAATGTTGGGTATGCTCGTGCGGTAGCTGTTGTCGACGACGATGAAGCCCTGCTCGTTCGTCTTCACGCCCAAATCTTCCAATCCGATGCCTGCGCTGTTCGGCTTGCGCGTGCCGAGCTGAAGCACGTGCTCGGTCTCAATCACACGTAATTCGCCCGAATCTCCCCGGCTGAAACGGACCTCGTTGCAGTTTCTCAGGCTGTTGGGTGCAACGGAGCTCACAACGGCGCTGTTGTAGATGATGATGCCTTTGTCGAAAAGTATCTGATCGAGCTCATCATGCACTTCCTGGTCCAAGAAGGGCAAAAATTGGGCCCTCTCGTTGAGGATTGTGACCTTCGAGCCCAACGAGGCAAAAATGGTCGCATATTCGACCGAATTGATGCCCGAACCAACAATCGCCAAACGGCGCGGGACGTGGTCGAGGTCGAGCAGCGATACATTGTCGATCACCGTCTTGTGGTCGACGTTCACATGGTCGGGCACCATCGGCCTGCTTCCTGTCGACAGCAGGATGTACGTTCCTGAGTAACGGCTTGTTGCCCCGTCTTTGGTGGATACCTCGACCGTGTTGGCATCGACAAGTTTACCCTTTCCACGGACGGTCACGATCTCGTTCTTTTCCAAGTTTCGAACCAGTTCGTCATTCTCGTAGGCTTGAATTTGCTGTTTGTAACGGAGCAGTTCCGACATGGGGAACTTCTCGTAGGGCTTTCGCTTGTCACGGCCGAATTCCCCGGCATATTTGCTGATCACACTGGCAGCCTCACGGAGCGATTTGCTTGGCACTGTGCCAGAATTGATCCAGGCGCCGCCCAGGCTCACGGGGTCCGCCTCGATGAGTAGAACCTTTTTGTCGAACTTGGAGGCCTGCATGGCGCACGAAAACCCCGACGGGCCGCTGCCAAGGATGATTACGTCAAAATCGAAGGACATGAACGATGGATTGTGTTTCAGTACTGTTTTCCTAAAGGTATGAAGCCTCGGCCTGCCATGAAAGAAAATGAATGAAATGGGCCTCGTTGCTGTTTTAAAGCATATGTACAGATACCAGATTCTCTGTGCCCCAAAGGCAAACGATTCTTATATTGCCGCTATGAACACACATTTTTAAAACCTGGAGAATTACGATGCCATACACACTTCCGGCCCTCAATTATCCTTACGCTGCACTTGAGCCGAACATTGATGCCCGCACGATGGAAATCCATCACACCAAGCACCATCAGGCCTATATCAACAATGTGAACGCCGCCCTCGACGGCACCGACATGGCCGATGCCGACATTGAGACTGTCCTCAAAAACATTGACAAGCTCCCTGCCGATAAAAAGCAGGCAGTGATCAACAATGGCGGTGGACATGCAAACCACACCCTCTTTTGGACCATTCTGTCGCCAGAAGGCGGCGGTACCCCAGGCGGCGAGCTTGCCGACGCCATCAATGCCGCTTTTGGCAGCTTCGATGCATTCAAATCGGCCTTTGCCGACGCCGCCGCAAAGCGTTTTGGCTCCGGTTGGGCATGGTTGGTGGTCGATGCCGACAAGTCGCTTAAAGTGATCTCCAGCGCGAATCAGGACAGCCCGATCATGAACGGACAAACTCCGATTCTGGGACTTGACGTTTGGGAGCACGCCTACTACCTGAACTACCAAAACCGCCGTCCTGATTACATATCAGCCTTTTGGAATGTCGTGAACTGGGGTAAAGTGGCCGAATATTACAAGCTTGCCCTCTGATTTCAAATGCTCTGATTGAATCATTCAGCCTTCGTATATTTACGTTGTAAACAATTAACATCACCAACACCGATATGCAGTTTTCAAACGGGTTTGGACCCAACATTAACTGGATGCGCGAAGAGCTAACTGATCTCGGTATCAAGGAGCTCCTGACTCCCGAAGACGTCGACGCAGCCATGCAAGAGGCGAAGTCGGGCAGCACCCTGCTCGTAATCAACTCCGTATGTGGCTGTGCTGCCGGCAATGCCCGTCCTGGAGTCAAAATCGCCCTCGACAACAGTGTCAAACGTCCCGACAGGATTTTCACGGTATTCGCAGGTCAAGAAAAGGAGGCTACGGCCCGTGCACGTGAGTACTTCTCCGAGTTCCCACCGTCATCACCATCGTTCGCATTCTTCAAAGACGGCGAAATCAAGGCAATGATACCCCGCCACCGTGTTGAAGGCCGATCATCGATGGATGTTGCCAGTGACCTGCAGATGGTTTTTGAGGCCTTTTGCGAAGAGGCCGTATCTTAATCGGCGCTGATGCGTAAAAAATAAGCCGGGGGGCATTCCCTCCGGCTTTTTTTATTTGTCCAATTCAATGCCAAGCAAGGCTACGTTTCATATATTCATCCAACAAATGCTGTACAACTGGCTGTCAACACTCGATAATTGAAATTCCGTCCATTACATATCTGGCTATACTTGGGTTTGTTGGGGTTCATTTTCTTCTTCCTCATGCGCCCGGTCATTGACTACGATGCTGGAACGTCATCCAACTTGGATCCCCTGAGCGTAAAAGAAAAGGCACTCAATTTTTCGTCCTCGCTTGGCCTGGTGCACGACAGCCTGCTTGTGCGGATCGCTATGGACCAGAATGTGAATTACTATGAGAGGATAAAAGCGGCTAACGAAATCGAGGACAACAACTCCATCTATAAGCTGCATTTCCTGAATTATCCGCTTTCGGGGTGGTCGGTCATCATGAGCCACCTAAGCGACAGTGCCGGCATCACCGACGTCAACTCCGAGCAAGCTCGGCGCCTGTTGATGCGCTACGACCGCCAAGGCAGAATCCTGAGCGTGAGGATGTACCAACCTCAACGCTACAGTATCCGATACCTTCAGACCGACATGGTCTCAGTTTTTGATTCGCTCATCACCGCTATGGGGTACAATCCCCTGGCATACACGTTGCAACCACAGGAGTTTGCGCAACCCTCGCCACCGGCATCAGGAAATTCACCTTTAGGTCGCGACCATGTCTACGTGGCAAACGAACGCCAAACCGGCGAGCCCGACAAGATTGTGATCAGGTCGGTCCCCATCCCCGGCAGAATCGCCCTTGAGATGGGTTCGTCTGAGGCAAGGCCGGAACCGGGTCCTCAAATCCAGTTTGGGGGCGAAAATGAGCCCCAAGTGCCACGGCGACCGATGGCGCTTGCTGTCGAATCCGCCATCGTGCATTACGACGATGTGCCTGCCTCGAACATGACGAGGAATTTTTGGAACGATCACGTTGTGTTTGTGTACGCCATGTCCATTATCCTGGTGGTCATTATCCTCATTGCGACCGTTCGGAGGGTCTATCGAAATCAGGTGGACTGGCAGCGAGGAAGCTGGGTGTTCTTTGCCTTTGGTGGTGGGATCGTCCTTTGGGCTGTGTTGCATATGCTCGGTTACAGCGTTGGGAATGTGCCCAGCGACCTATTCTGGCTGTTCATGATATCGTCCCTGATAAATGGACTCCTTGCCGGCTTTTTCATCGCAATCAGCTACTTTACTTGGGAATCGATCGCCAGGCCACAGCATCACAGTCAAATCATGCACGTCGACACCCTGTGGCGTGGCCGTCTGTTCGTAAGGGAGACAGGCGAGGCCGTCGTGTATGGTTACGCATTCTCGGGGGTGTTGCTCGGCCTGTTATATTTTCTTCTTTATGCCTCCGATGCCTTGCTTCTTCAGAATGTGGGCATGGGTGGGGTTCATGAAGCTACGAGTGTGGCATTGGCAGTCTCAGTGCCGCTGAATGGCGTCATCTCTGCAGCACTGCTTGCGTTCGGGCCTCTGGGAGTAATCTATTCATGGCTCAGAAGCAAGTCGGGAGACGGGTGGATCAGCTATGCACTCACTGCTATCGTGTCGATGTTCGCGTTGGCATCATTCGCCAGGGTGCTTCAGACAGACCAATCCATTTACGTGGAACTGGCAATCTACCTATTCTTCAGCTTGGCGCTGGTGTATGTTTTGGCCCGATTTGGCATGATCACCCTCATGGTGGCCCTTACCTTGGTCGTTACGGTGATCTACTCATTGCCGTTCATCGGAAGTATGAGCCCCTATTACAGTGCAAACATATGGGTGGTTTGGGTTGTCTGCTTTTTGCCCCTCGTCTATGGATTTGTCACGATCCAATTCGGTCAGCCCTTGGCAAAAGAGCAGCGGTATGTTCCCGAATACTTGGAAGTGACGATCAAACAGGAACGTTTCGAGCGCGAGATCGAAATTGCCAGAGAAAGCCAGTTCGCTCTCATGCCGGTGGTTGCGCCCGTTTTGCAAGGCCACGATGTGAAGGGCTTCTTCATCCCGTCGCATGAAGTCGGGGGAGACTATTACGACTATCACGTGAGGTATGACCGCGATGGTAACCCGGAGTCGCTCTTTCTGGCTTTGGTGGACGTATCTGGCAAGGCTATGAAGGCCGCAATGCAGGCGGTGTTTACAATCGGCCTCATACATTCGAGACTGGATTCCGATTCCCCTGAGACAATATTGAGAGCTATAAACCCAAT
>CAYZWQ010000159.1:0-6153 GCA_964481355.1 uncultured Chitinophagales bacterium | reverse complement strand
CCTGATCACCGATCCCCCTTACAATGTCAGACCATCGATCCCCGATTCCCGACATGCCGTCGCGCAGGATATGCGCCGTCGATTTGGGCACAAACTCGTTTCACGCGGTAATTGTGGACATCTACCCGGATCGAAGCTACAGGACGATAGACTCGCTGAAGGAAATGGTGACGCTGGGATCGGATGTTGCCAACCATCGTCTCTCACCCGAGAGCATCCAGCGCGGTATCGATGCCCTCAGGAAGATCCGCACCCTCAGCGACAGCAACGAAGTTGACGAAATCATCGCCTATGCGACTTCGGCCATCCGTGAGTCGGAAAATGGGGGTGACTTTATTCAGCGGGCCATCGACGAGACGGCAATCAAAGTTCAGGCCATTCCGGGTATACGGGAAGCGGAGCTCATCGGATTCGCGGTGCAGCACGGCATGTACCTGAGCAACGAACCTGTGCTAGTAATGGACATTGGAGGAGGCAGTGTTGAGTACATCATCACAAACAGGGATCATTTCTATTATCTCGACAGCCGTAAGATCGGTGTTTCCAGAATGTCGAGCCGCTTTGTGCGCGGCGATGTAGTGACAAGGGCAGAAGTGACCGCTTTAAAGGAACACTTCTCCGACCACTTGAAAGACCTCAACCTCGCCATGAAGAGGTATCCGGTGCAGACCCTTATCGGATCGTCGGGCACCATGCAAAACTTGGCGCAGATGATAGCCGCCCGGAAAAAGAAGGACGTTTCTCTCACCCTCAACGAGTTCGAGTACACCGCCGAAGAATTCAAGGAATTCTACAATTACTTCATAAAACTGAGCCGCAAAGAGCGTTTGACCGTGTCCGGGTTGGACGAAAAACGGGTGGATTTCATCGTTCCTGGCCTGGTCTTGGTAGATTTGGTCATCGACATGTTCGACATCAAATCGATACGGACCAGCACGGATGCACTCCGCGAGGGTATCATCATCAGCTACATCCGAAAGGAAATGAAGCTGCTGAAGATGTCGGGTGAATTTCCCGACCCCCGACGCCGTTCAGTGTACGAGCTGCTTCGCAAATGCAGCTGGCATGAGAAGCACTCGACGCATGTATCAAAACTCGCCCTGCAGATATTTGACGCATTGCGCAGCTGGCACGACCTAACCGACCGTGAGAGAGAACTGCTTGATTTTGCCTGCCTGATGCACGATATCGGCTACCATATTTCGCATCATCGCCACCATAAACATGCGCTGTACCTGATCTTGAATGCGGACTTGAAGGGCTTCACTCAGGAGGAGATCGAAATCATGGCCCACGTGGCCCGTTACCACCGCAGAAGCACTCCCAAGAAGCGGCATCAGCTGTATGCCGCTCTGAGCGACTATCAGAAGGATCGTATCAAGAAGCTGGCTGGAATACTCAGAGTGGCAGACGGCCTCGATCGGAGCCATTTCCAGAACGTCAAGAAAATCGACATCGAAATGGGTGATAAGCTCGTGTTAAACATCAAAACGAGCGACAACCCCGAGCTGGAGATATGGGGTGCCATGCGCAAGCGCGAGTTGCTTGAATGGATGTTCAACAGGCCCGTCGAAATTCTGGCCTGAGAACGGGACACGGTTAGGCCTCGCGTGATCTGTCCCTGTTATCCAACGATTGTATCAGCGATTTCCAGCCCGCATTCATGCCATACCAGGATCCGATAGTAGCCCCGGCTGCACAGCAGGCCACATAGATCCAATACATGGTGCCGTAGAGAAGATCATTCTCGATTACAAAGTTCAAAACAAACGGCGGGAGCACCAACAGAACCGCGGTCACCATCGGGATGGTGGGTGGACGCATCGGTTTCCTGGCGAATCTGCGCGACAAACCGTACGCTACGCTCATGTAGATGCTCGCCAGTATCAGGAGCACCAGCCAAGCACGGGGGTCACCGGGCTGGATGAACACGAACAAACCTTGGGTGGTGACCAAAACCATCAAAGCCACGACCAAAATCATGGTGACGTAGGCGAAAATGCGGTAACCTTGCATCAATTAACGATCTTTTAAAAGACTAAAGATACGCAAAAATCGACCTATCGCTGTATCAGCCACAATTCGGGGTCGATATTTCGGGGACCATTCAGGTCTCGTACCATGAAGAAGACCACGGCACCCATGAGGGAGTCTGACCTCCCCGAAAGCCCGATGATGTCGCCTTCGTTTACGATTGTCCCAGTTTGGACCATGATGCGGCTCAAATTGCCGTAGGCTGTCATGTGCGAGCCGTGGTTCACCATCACCACCTCGCCATATCCGCCCAATGGAATGATGCTTGTCACCATTCCCTTGTGGACGGCCCTCACCATGGATCCGGGTTCAGCAGCGACCACCACTCCAGGATTGTCGGTGACCGTGCCGTAAAGATCGTTTCGGACGGGACCGAATTTGGTGATAATCTCTCCACGTTCGACGGGCCAAGCAAGACGCCCTCGCGAGTTTCGGAAACTCTCTCCGATATTGAGCATTTCGGCTTCGCTGAGCATTTCGCCGGTATAAATAGGCACGCTATATCGTGCAACCTCTTCCTCCCGCTCGGCCACGTTCGGGTTCTCGCGAGCCCGTGCGAGACGCTCCAATCTCTCGGCCTCCTCGCGCTGAAGCCGGGCGATGCGGTCGATTTCAGCTTGCGCCGCGCGGAGCGCGTTCTCAAGCTCTGCTGCTTGTTTCCTCGATTCATCGAGCCTTCGTTGCAAGAAACGGCGATTTGTTCGGAGTTCATTCAGCGTCACTTCCTGCTTGCGCTTCGAATCGTTCAAAATTTCCGTCTCTACACGCTGCTCCTCAGCGTTTTGACGGTTGCGCTCCCTCGATTCTGCAAGTTCGATTTCCTTCTGCTTGAGTCGTTGTTGCCCGTCGGCTATCTGCTCCGACTGTTTTTGCCTTTGCTCGTCGAATTTGCGCAGATAGTAGGCCCTCACCAGCATCTGGTTCAGCGAGCCAGAAGTCATGATGAGCGCCATTTCGTTGGTTCTGCCGTATTTATACAGGTGTGTGAGGCTTTTTTGGTACGAATCCACAAGCCGTGCCTGATCCTCTTCCAGTTGCCTGAACGATGCCTGTGTCACCCGTATTTCATTTTCGATTTGCCGCCCTTGGTTCTGCAGTTGACGTAAAAGCCGATTTTGGATCGCAATTTCGCGTTCCAGTTTCTGGTATTCGCGGTAAAGGGTCTCTTCGCGGCTGTTGGTCGACGTAATTTGCGACTGCAGGTCGTTTATCTGCGAACGCAGTGCGTCGATGCTGCTTCTCGTCTGCGCAGATTGGTTGCGTATTTGTCGTATCTGCTCCTCGTAATTGGTTTGGCCGTACGCAACCGGCACCGAGAGCGCCGTCAGAACCATCAGCAGCAGATATCGGAATGGTTTCATATCAACGGAAGATAGGCACGCCATTGGGGATGTTCAATGAGAACTGCAGGTTGGGGGGGTTGACCTGAAGTTCGATCACGTCGAAGCGAATCCGGTTTGTACGGTCGTTGGTAAATGCCTGGATGCGACGTGGCAATGAGATGCCGTCCAGGCGCGAATAAGACTCGTAGGTGAATTCCGAAAAACGATCCGGGATATCCGTTTTGTACCTGACCAAGCTTGGAAGACGGGATTCTCGGTCGATGATCAGCTCCGATCCGTCCATAAGTGTGAGCAGGAAGCTGCTGGCATTCTCCTGGACCGATGTGATGTCGTCCTCGCGCACAATCGGCTTCAGCACCGCCAACAGATTCAAGGGCAGTTTGAGGCTGATGTCCGACATGGTTTCGTAGTCTTCGATCGAAAACTTCCATGCCACCTTGTCCAGGCTGTAATACAGAAGTACGGAATCGGAATTTACCAGAACATTTCCGCCCTCGATGCCCAAGTTGTTGCGGATGCTGACCAACATGTTGGTCTTGTCGGCCCTGAACTCGGCAATGCCTCGTTCAGAGCTTCCGGGCGTTGAGAACTGCACTCTCGCCCGTCCCTGCACACCCTGGAGTTCATTTTCACCCAAGTGAAGCACCAAGTCGGAGGCAGGTGTTCCACTCGGCTGGAATTCGTCGGTCAAGGGTACTGCGGGATTGGTCGCCAACTTTTTGGAGCCGGCACACGATGACATGAGCATGGCAACCGCCAATGCGGCCACGTGTCCACGCATGCAGTTCAGATTCCTCATTCGGTCTTACCACTCAGATAGGATCGGCTTGGATCGAGTTCCAATGCCCGTTTCCAGTAAGTTATTGCCGCTTTCTTGTCGCCTAACTTGTCCATGATGTCGCCCATGTGTTCAAGCACTTCAGCGCTGTCGGGAAAGAGCTCGAGCGACTTGCCCACTAACTCGCGTGCCTTGCGGTACTCTCCCAGTCGGTAGTAGATCCAGCCCGCCGTGTCGAGGTAGCTTGCGTTATCGGGCGATGCAGCCAGTGCTCGTTCAGCCATTTCTCTGGCCTTGGCAAGCAGAGCCTCATCGCCCCGGTTTGAAAGGCTGTATGCATAGTTGTTCAGCGTGATGTCGTTCGACGGGTTCAACGAAAGTGACTTCTCGAAAGCGGCATCCGCCTTGTCAAAGTCTCGCAGTGCGTTGTGGCCGTCTCCCAGCGATGTGTAGATCACCGACTTGAACTCATTGCGTGCAGGGAGCTCAACGGCCTTTTGCAACCAAACCACGGCCTGATCGGATTGGCCGCCCAAATAGTAGGCATTCCCCAGCAGGTAGAGGATGAAGGGATTGTCGGGCATCATTTCGTCGGCCTCAAGACCGGCTTGGATAGCTCTCTCGTACCGTTCTGCTTCCAGATGAATTCGTATCCGCTCCTGCCAGGCCTGCTCATTGCCCGGCATCAGCGCTACGGTTTTGTCGAGCGCCCCGATGGCCTTTTCATTCTCATTGAGTTCGATGTAGAGCTCGGCGGCATAGGCATGTGCAGGGCCGAACAGGGGATGGGCACCGGCATAGGTGTCGACGATTTCGACAAGAACATCACCAAGCACTTCGTTCGACGGGTCCGACCGGTAAACCTTGAGCAGGTGGTCGACGAACGGGAGTTTGTCGAGGGGTCCAATGAGTGTGTCGCCAACGAAAGCGACCACCAGTGCTCCCGCGCTGTCCCACTTGGCCTCCGATATGTACACATCGGCCAGCATGAGCATCGTCTCCGGGTCGCGCTTGTTGACCTCGAGGGCGTTGAGCAAGACGGACTTGGCACTCTCAGTGTCGTCGGATTCAGCATAAAACTGGCTCAGGATTTGAAGGGTCACCAAGTTCTCGGGCTCCATCTCCTGCATTTTCCGCAACATTGCTATGCTGGAGTCGCGCATTTCAAGCGCATTGAAATTTTGGAACTTTTCGTGGTAGATCATCCAATTCTCGCCACCCAGCCGTAAAATCCGATCCAATGTCCTGTTGGCCTCGATGTACTTCTTCTGCTTCGATTGTGCGGAGGCAAGTGCCGTGAGGGCGTTCAGGTCTTTGGGGTTCGTTTCGATCAGTTCCCTCAAGACCCTCAAGGTAGCGTCGTTCTGCCCAGTCTGGCCGTAGATATCGGCCAGCTTGAGGCGGTACCACTTGTTTTTGGGTTCGAGCTCGACGGCCTCCTTTGCATACATCGACGCCTTGACCAGGTCGTTCATTTTTTGGTATGTCTCGGCCAGTGCAAAACTGAGCGCTGCCTCAGCCGGGATCTTGACATAGGCGTTGTTCAACAGTTGAAGAGCCAGCTCGTAGTTTCCCAACTCATATGCCGCCAATCCTTTGATGTAATCCTCCCGGGCAGCGATTTCGTAGTAGTATCGCTGCTGGGCTGAACCCTGTGCAAGTGTCAGCAGCGGCATGCTGATAGCTGCCACGGTGCAAAACGCCAGGGTGATGAGGAGTCGGTGCTTGGTCAAGGGCCTGCGTGTCAATTTCTATGCTGAATGTACGAAAATACAACGGCTATACCATCCAATTGGTGTGCCACAGCCAGATCAAACCAAGTTTTCCCGCCATTTTTTCAGGGACCTGAACGAGTTCAGCATGCGGCTTCCGTACCAGCTGAACCATTCGCCGTCGACCAGTTCAGTTCTGATGCCGCGCACGGCTGCTGTGATTTCCGCCAAGTGTCTGGCCTTGAACGGGTAAGGCTCCGAACTCAGTAAAACCCTGCTCGGCCGA
>CAYZWQ010000158.1:0-6331 GCA_964481355.1 uncultured Chitinophagales bacterium | reverse complement strand
ACACCCCCTTTTGATTCTCTTTGTAGGTCACATGTTTCTCTTTTAGCTCAACAGCTTTGACAAATTGACGATCACCATCTACGTCCTCCGAGGGAGTGCCATCATAATCATTATCAGAATCAAAGAGTACCAATTCGTCCTCGCCGCTTCCAATTGTTTTGTTGTAATATCCTGGATATTCCTCCTCCTCCAGGGTCCGCACCGTGAACGACTTGCCACCTTTGGCCTCATAGTTAAATTTCACTTTACTGTAGGTGGAATCAATTCGCATCAGTTGATCTTTAACCCGCTTCCGACCTTCAATGGCTAGACGGAGCAATTCTTCGACCTCCTCTTTCGTGGCATCATCGTGTGGGAAGAGGATCTTCATCAGGCCGGAAAACGTCTTGTTTATGCCGTCGCGATCACGAGTGGAGATGTCGGACGATAACGAAAAATGCTCCTGATACCTGTCCGAATAGTCATGATTCCGAAATGACCTCAAAATCTCAGCTAAATAATCGACGACAAAACCATACCCGCTCGAAAACATTTCGCCGCGGATGATATCAACCTCCCAGCCTGGGATGTAAAAATGGACACGATCCAAAAAAGCCGAATCATAGAATTTGTCGGGCAAGTCATAAAATAGATTCGAATGCTTGAGCATGTAGGGAACCGCATGCTGCGTATTCCCGACAAATACCATCGATGCCTCGGCACCAAGTGTTTCTATACCCCTAGAAAACGTCTTGTTTGCCATGTAATTCTTCATAATGTCAACAAGGGCTTTGTCTACCTTCTTTTGCTTTCCGGCAAACTCATCGAATGCAACGCAGTCCCAATACCCGACTAACCCAATTTTCCCGTTCGAATTGTTCACAAACAGTTTCGGAACGGTGACCTCCCCTCCCGATATGAGAATCCCGTGCGGCGAAAACTCGGAGTAAATATGCGACTTACCCGTCCCTTTCGGTCCCAACTCCAACAAATTGTAATTGCGCTCACAGTATGGGATAAGACGAATGAGCTGCGTCAATTTGCTGCGTCTGCCGAATAGATCAGGGTTGAAACCAATACTCTGAATCAGCAAATCGATCCACTGCTCGGTCGTAAACTGTTTTCTGGCTTGGATGTAACCGTCGAAATCAAATGATGAAAGCTGAATCGGCTTCAGGCTTGTGAGGATGTATGGGCTTACATTTTTATCTTCGGTGTACTCATAATCAATATCAGCAATACACCACACGCCACTCACCAGTAGCTTGGGATGCTTTTTGATGGTACCCGAGTCGACAAGCACTTGCTTGATTCCCAAATTTGAGAACGATGCCTCGTAGGCGTCACGTTTCTCATTCAAATCGACACTAATTTTGTCGATAACCTTGTAGCGTCCCTTCTCTTTAATATTCGACCGCACCAAACCCGACTCATTACGGTGGACATAGTGCTTACGCAATATCTCCTTCACCGTGTCAATTCCGGCGAGAATGGTTGCCTCATCATTTGTGGCGCAATATTGACCCAGCAGGTATTCAAGCACATAGGTAGGAACAATGGCATTTCCCTTCACCGTCTTGACGAGGTCCTTGCGAACTACTAAGCCCTGAAAATGAGAGTTGATGTGCTTGTCGAGATCGGTCATAATAAACCTATTTAGAAGTCAAAATCACTGGTAAAGGAGCGTCGCATCATGTAGCGAAGCGATTTATACTCTTTGTAATGGGTGGTGCCGGCATGCCTTTCGTCCAATCGCAATATAACTTCCTGACCATTTACTTCATCAGCTTTACGGCTAAGTACAAACCGCACCTGCAACTCACGCTCACGTGCATTTTCCGAAATGAGGTCGAAGCGCAATTCGTGGCTGTCTGATATCAGATCGCCTGATTCCGTGTACAAACCCGCCAGCAGTTCACGTGGCTGTACTTTGTCGGTTACGGGTGAAACCTGGTAGAAAATGACCACGAGTTGACCTGAGGTAATGACCGTGTTTGCTCCACGCAAAATTTCCACATCGACAGAAGTAACATCGCTAAGCCGTTTCTTGTTGATCCGCAGCACAGGAATCACCACCTCCTGCAGCGTTGCCCCACCATGCACGAATCGACTTCCAGAACCTTTCAGCCTCAGGCGGTTGATCGATTTCGGGACCTGCACCTCAACGTCGCCCGTAAGTGAGAGCTTTTCAGACGACAATGTGTGCAAACTTGGCGATGTTTTTAACCCTTTGCCAAGCACAAACCGTCGGTCGCGGTACAAGATGGTGTCGCCGTCGGCATCCACACTTGAGAAGTCGCTTTCGTCTAACGCTCGATCTTGGTAAATGAAACCGTGATCTGCGGTGATTAAGATATTGGTCACATTATTGGCCGTCAATTTCTTCACTACCTTCAACAAGTCGTCGAGTGTTTGCTCGGCAGCTTCGAAGGCCTGGCCCTCCGATCCCATCTTGTCGCCGGTGTGGTCAATTCGGTTATGGTATAGGTACACCACATCGCTTGCTTTGAGCATGTCCCTCGCGTCGTCGCGACTCATGGCCATGAACGTGTCGACCATAATGGCATCGGCCCTTCCGTTCAGTGCCGATTTGAGGATCTTCGAACGGTTTGACAGACCCTGAGAGCTTTGCCCATCCACCAAGACCGAACCCGTGTCATTATCAGAGATTGCCAGATTCTTGTTGGGCAAAAGAGCAGCCATTCCAAGCTGTGTATAACTTGGCAGCATGGCCAACATGGGCTCAATTTCAGCGCTGTACTTGTCCTCTTGGCGGATGAGGCTCAAGAGTTCATCGCCGACTTCATAGCGCATGGCATCCGATATGATCACGCAGACTTTGTTTTCCTTTCGTAGATACGGTCCAATCCACTGCTCGAAAAATGAATCTGCTCGGCGGACAGGCAGGGACTCCCAAAGGGAGGCCTCCTCAACGTGCATCTGAAACGTATTCCCAAGCTTGAGCAGAAAACTGTTCGAGTACAAATTCTCGATATGCGACGCTAGCTCGCCCATCAACGATGCTTGACCCGACGCGCGTACATGATAGGTGAACTTGCGGTAGTACTGGTCCAACTTGAACCAGGTCTGGCAATAGCGTTTCACACCATCGCTCAGGCTCTCCATTTCGAGCTTCACCTCACGGAGAGCACTGATGAATTGGGCGGCCACGTCAACGGCCTCGTACATGTGCCGAAACTCGCCGTACCAATGACTTTGCCTGCGTTGGCGCACCCAAAGAGTCACGTCGCCGCTGCTCACCGTCTGTGCCACCACCGCACGAACTAAGTCGCTGATGATCTTCTGGTCAATAAGGCGAAAATAATCCAACTCGATCAGATCTCGAATTTCCCGTTTCGACACATCATGTTCGATGTTCAGCACGTCGGCACACTCGCCCGACAAGGTCTCGAAACTGCCCTCAAACTGACGGCTGTCTTTCCAACGTTTCAGAAATACCAACGCGTCGCCCGACAAACGGTAGGCACCACCAATGCCCATGGCATAACAGGATTTAAAGAGCTCGATGAAAAAGTCGCGCACGCTTGGCTCGTTGGACACATACCCAAAATGGCGCTTCATCTGTTCCCAAAGAAATCCGTCGAGACGACATCGCTGAATCAGTTTCAACTTTTCGTCGCGGTTCTCAGATGCTTCCTGCAGCAGATGTTCAACCACGGAATCCATTCGCGGCTCACTCCCTGCGCACACCGCCAGCATATTGAGCCGCAATTTGCCGGGAGAATCGTCCGGCTGTATCCATTTCTTAAGTTGCTCTTTGCGTTTGGCTGCTTGAAAGAGTTCAGCATGCTCCTTCACTACATCGGCAAACTCCAGCCCAAGCTCAAACTCCGACAGCCAAATTGCCACCTGATCCGTCCGAAATTCACCGTGAGCAAGCTGAACATCGAGAAGCCAATTGTTGAGATCGTTTGGCGGTTCACCATATCGGTACAAAAGGAACTTATGATTCGGCTTCTCACGCAAAATTCGATGCTTAACCGCAAACTCGTTATTCACCAGTTCGATCTTGTCGACATCAACTATGGTTAACGCTTCGTAATCTTCGCGGAGCTCCTGTTTGGCATCGTTCCAAAATACGATCCGGTGTCGCTCGAAGAGTTTAGTCAAGGCCTGTGTTATGCGTTCGTTCATGTTACTCCTCTTCCTTCGCCTCCAAACCCGGAATCTTTTTCAACGCCGACCCAAACTTGGGATAATTCACTTTAACGCCGTCGTCGAGATCGATATCGATCTGCTCGGTTGCAAGTGGAAAGATCACGTCGCGTTCGTAGTCGTCGATTTCGGCGAGGACATTCGAAACGCGGGCAAGTTCCTTTATGGCCTGTGTCTTATCGGACAGCGACGCCGACGTGCCGACTTGGATGGCCACCAGCTGGCGTTTGTAGTTGGTCAGTTTGGACCGATACTGACGCAGGTAGTCGTTGAGCACCACGCTGACCGTATCCGGGCGGTAGCGGTGCATGTAGATCAGCGCGTTGAAGCTGCCCTTGGGGCTGGAGAACAGCCAGTAGATGGGCCGCTTCTTGTAGCGCTTCACATGGTCGGTGTAGAACTCGCCGAGGAAGTAGTCGCGGATGCCGTAGTTACGCTTGCCCTTGATGTTCAGGCCCTGCTCAACGAAGCGGAGGTTGTCCTCGTAGTGCTCATCGCCAAAGGCCACGCGCAGAAACTTGCGGAAGCGCTCGGCGATGTCGTCGGTGAACCAGTCTCCGTCGAGCATGGGGATGACGTTGTCGTCATCGGCTGGGAAGCTGGGCTCCGGAAGCCGCTTTAGGTAGTCCTCGATGGTCTCGCCCTGGTTGGCCAGGATCAGTCCCGGCTTGTCCAGTGCATAGCGGCCAAACATGCAGCCGACGGCGTAGGAAACCAGCTCGCGCATGGTGTCGGCCAGCAGCAGTGCCTCCAACTCGCCCTCGCTCTTGTCGTTACCGTAGCGGTAGTGCGGGTTGCAGGTCAGAGTTATTTGGCTGAGGTCAACCTTTTCATCCAGCTCATCTTGCAGACCGTAGGCGTCAATAAAGATGCGGTTGTTCTCTTCCTCCAGCCGCTGCATCTCCAGCGTCATCTCCCGCCAATGTGCTCGGAGCTTCTGGTAGGTAGCTTTCAGGGTTGGTTGGCGGCAGTCAGGATTAAGTAAAGGCGTGCTGATGAAGTCCCATGAGGTTTCAAAGGAGTCCCAATCTGCTTTTGCCAAATACACGCTTTTCTTTGTACGGACTGAAAGTTCAGGGTCGTCAACCTGCTTTAATGGCAAGCTAAGCACATGCGTTAATTTGAAATCCAGGGTTGGCGCTAGCATTCGCAGGAAACTACTCGACACCTTGCTGTTTAGAAATGCTTCAATTACTTCACAAGAAACAGAGCTGTTTACAAACCCCATCGGGCCTTTGGCATCGAACATGAAACCGACCGGAACATCTCTAACAGCAAAGTCATTGCTGGAAATACCAGACCAAGTAAACCCTGTTCTAAACCCATAAATACCATTGTAGTTATGGGACCTGATCCGCCCTGTTTTTTCATCCTTGAAATTCTTTAGTTCGACTCCATCATCAAACCAATTAACAAAGTGTTCAAAGTTTCCATACCATCGGCGTGATCCACCACCCTTGACATAGGGAAACCACCTCTTATTCGACTTTTGAGCTGAAGCTTCGTTGTCCATTCCATATGCCACTTCGCTCTGGGATACTTCGTGCCATTCACGAAGAAATAGAGCATTGCTGCCAGTCGTGAGTCCCTCACGAGTCACAATGTATTCAGAGATGGTGGGGTAATTATGAAATGCTAAACGGACTTGTTCTGAGGCCCAAAAAACTAGAGGTTGCCCGGGGATTATTAGAAAATCATCGTCGCTAGCAGAGAATCTGATGTCGCTATTAGGATTTTTAGCGGCGCTTAATAAAGCCTGGTTCTTCTCATCTTCATTTTTCCCTTCAGTTAATCTTACAAATTGGCCTTTTAGGCTTGGGCTTCGATTATTTGACAAGACAAACGCAGTCGTTGAAACAACCTCTCCACCGATAGAGTCAAAAGCCCTTTCACCTAATTGCGCCATAGAAAGGATGCTGCAATTAGTCAGGATATTAGAACGGATCGCCTCGTACCTTGGTGCGAACATCCAGCCTTGCATAGTGATCATCGCCACATACCCATCACCAACAGCAAGTTTGGCGTTTCGGAGGATAAAGGCTTGGTATAAGTCGTACTTGCCGTCAACAAAGGAGCTTTCAAGCCAACCTTGAAGATTGTCGTTTAAATCCGCCTTTTTCTTATACGGCGGATTGGCAATCACCACATGGTATTTGGGGCTCAGGTAATCAGCCTG
>CAYZWQ010000157.1:0-6370 GCA_964481355.1 uncultured Chitinophagales bacterium | reverse complement strand
GGTTTCGTCGGTTTGATGGGTTTGGTGATCGGTGGGGCTTTCGGAAACATCATCGACCGAATCTTTCTCGGCGAGATTCAGGGGTTTGAAGGCATGCTTCAGGGCAGGGTCGTCGATTTCATCCACTTTTATCTTCGTATAGGGGATTTTGATGTGTTCCCCTACATCTTCAATGTGGCCGACATGGCCATTTCGGTCTCACTCGTTACACTCATTGTGTTTCATAAGCGGTTCATGCCGGATCCGGTGCACGAAGCTGAGCACGTGCCCATGAACGAGCTGGAGGCATCGCTCGATCCCGATGCAAAGACCGAGATGAATATGGATTCCATCCGCGATGGGGCAGGCTTCCCGATAGATGACCCGTTTGGAAAGAAGAAAGACTGAAGAAGGACATAGGACATAGGACGTAGGAATGATTGCAGATGTCGACTATGTGAACTTCGTGCTGGATGCAGATCTTAGACGGTGGAGAATGACCTGATGTACTGCCTGAATGCTCCACCCAATGCGACACCACAGATCGCTGTTTATCGGATTAGGGCAGCCGACTAACGTAGAACCACTGAAAACACAGTACACACAGAAAAATTAGTTTAGCAAGTTTGAGTTCTTCTGCGGTTTAATTTATTCTCCCCGATCCCCGATCCCCGATCCCCGATAACCGCCTAAACGCGCAGCGAGTCGATGTCGAACTCGTGGCCCATGCGGTCCCGTTTAGTCTTCAGATACCGCTCGTTTTCGGGCACTGGAAGAATCTCAATTGGGACTCGATCCACGATTTCGAGTCCGTAGCCCTCGAGTCCGACGCGCTTGGTGGGGTTGTTGGTCATAAGGCGGAGCTTCCGGATGCCGAGATGGCGCAGCATCTGGGCGCCTACGCCGTAGTCGCGATGGTCAGGTTTGAAGCCGAGCGCCTCGTTGGCCTCTACGGTGTCGAGCCCTGACTCCTGCAGCTTGTAGGCGCGTAGTTTGTTCACAAGGCCGATGCCTCGACCCTCCTGGTTCATGTAGAGAACGGCACCTTTACCTTCTTTTTCGACTTGGCACAGGGCACGGTGCAGCTGGTCGCCGCAGTCGCAACGCTTCGATCCGAAGATGTCGCCCGTGACGCACGATGAGTGCACACGCACAAGTACTGGATCGTCCTCAGTCCACTCGCCTTTGAGCAGGGCGATGTGGTTGGCTCCCGACAGGCGCTCCTCAAATGCAACCAGCGTAAAATCGCCGTACACGGTCGGCATATTCACACGAATGATCTCTTGAATCAGAGACTCATTCGCCATCCGGTAGGCGATGAGGTCCTTGATGGTCACGAACTTCATGTTAAACCGTTCGGCCACCTTCCACAGGTCGGGCACGCGTGCCATGGTACCGTCGTCGTTCATGATCTCACATATGACGCCAGCGGGCTGCAGACCCGCCATTCGGGCTAAATCGACGGCTGCCTCGGTGTGGCCCGCTCGGCGAAGCACGCCGCCGTCGACGGCGATAAGCGGAAAGATGTGCCCAGGGCGTCGGAAATCCGCCGGTCTGGTGTCCGGCTTGATCATATCGCGAATGGTCTTGGCGCGATCGGCGGCAGAGATGCCAGTAGTCGTTCCCTCTCTCGAGTCGATCGAGACTGTGAATGCCGTGCCCATGGCATCGGTATTCTCCACAACCATGCGGTCGAGGTTGAGCTCGTAGGCACGGTGGCGGGTCACTGGCGCACAGATCAGGCCCTTGCCGTGGGTGGCCATGAGGTTTACGGCCTCAGGGGTCACCATCTCGGCGGCCATCACAAAATCCCCCTCGTTTTCACGGTCCTCATCGTCGCAGACGATTATGATGCGGCCATTCCGAATTTCTTCGATTGCCTCTTCGATCGTATTGAACGTTGGGGTGTCCAATGGTCTACTTTTTGTTTGGGTTCACGTCAACAACGGCCGACTTAATAAAACGAACCTTAACGTTCGTGTCAATTTCAACCAGTACATGCTCGTCTTCGATGGAGCTGACGGTTCCGACAATACCGCCATTTGTGACGACCTTGTCGCCTTTCTTCATGTCGTCCACCTTTTTCTGGATCTCTTTTTGGCGTTTCGTCTGAGGGCGAATCAGGAACAGATAGAAAACAACGATTAAAAGAAGCGGAAAAAGCAAGCCAACGAGGCCGTCGCCACCGCCTTCGGGTGACATCAGAAATAAAGCCATAGTGTTGTTAGATCGAAGATGGAAAAGTATAAGGTCAAAAATACGGCGAATCCTGCCCTTCTCCAATTAACCGTCAAGGACTCCTATCGGAAAGCCTTTGCCACCAGTTGCACGACTTGCACGTTGCTGATGTAGATATTTCCCATGATGAACTCCTCTTGTGGGGAGCTCTCATTGTTCACAATTCTTCGAAACGCCTCAGATTTAGCTTTGATTTCGCAGTCGGGGCAGCCGTCCAAGCCTTCATCGAGTCTGCAGCCCTCCTCCGACAAATAAAGCGTGCATTGAAGTGACTCACCACCCGTCAGTATCAAATGGATGGTTCCCCTGTAATTCGGCGCCATTTCCGGCTTGTATCGAGCCGCGAAATCTCTTACGACATTCATTATCGTCTTCTGGGAGTCCATACGTGATGATACGACAATTTCGGGAATCAAATTATTAGCGGGGTCATGATCGCATAACCCCGCTGTTTCAATCAATAGCCCCTGTAGTACCTGCGAATGTACTCCGTGAGCTGGTTATGTACGGGTTTGGTGAACTCAATGAAGAGGTCTTGGTCGGATGGTGGCGGAATCTCGCGTTTCTTTGTAAGCCGGAGTTGGGCGTCGGTCAAGGCTCTTTCGTCGCCATTGAAGGATGCCCACGACTCTGACCAGACATATGAACCTTGGAATCGGCGTGTATCCAGCAATCTGCCGGAGCGTGCATCCTCAATCCGTATCTCAAGTTCGCCGCCCGACTCGACGGTCTTTCTGAAGCTGGTGTACCTGGCTTTCACAATTCCGAACACGTCACGATTCCTTCCATCCGGCATCCGCGTCTCGCCAATTTTGACACTGTCTTTGCTAAAAACCTCTCTTGTGTCGGAATCACGCGATATTTGTCCAACGGCGAAGTCGACGAATTCGATTCTCACGATATGGTCAATGTCTTCGAACAACGCATCATCAACCTCGTTGGGTTTATAGAAACGCACATAGGGGTTGGCGCGGTTGTCGTTATCGATAAAACGGTAAACTTGGTCCCGAAAATAGTCGTTGCTCAGCTCGTAGCGGCGCATGTTCAAGGGCAAATGTTCGACGAGAACTTTGAGGGTAGCGATCTCGAGGGCCTCCTGCAGCTTTTGGTTTGCATCGCGATAGCCGTTTATCCTGTTGTCGGCGTTTCGGAAGTAGACGGTAGCCTGGCGAGCTTTTTCCCTGGTTGGATCCTGCATCAATCGCACACCAGCCTCATAGTTGGCTTCTGCAGCCCTTTCGTTGGCATCCATCCACTCGTCGTGGAAGCTTGGTGGACGCTCGACCAATTCGAGGCATGCAGGGCAACGGCGTACGTCTGCACTCAACCGTTCGAGCGATGCGTATGCATCAGCCACGCGTTCCCATTTGAGCGGGTCGTTCGAGCGCATCATCTCGGCGATTTCGTTTTCGTTCCATTCTATCGCCAATGGCCATGCCTGTTGAAACACATTTCTGGCTTTTTTGTCGCCGGGCTTGCTTCGGAGTTTATTGATTGTCATGGTGGCTGACTGCTCGTAATCGCCACGGTTCAGCGCTTTCTGCGCTGTGTTGCAGCCAGCTAGGAAAATGATGGATGTGGCAATCGACAAGGCGATTGATTGCACGCGGTAGTTCATAATGGCCTCCTTTCATGCGAAGATATTACCTGATAACCGAAAACCAACGGTTTTGGTATCACAATCTTTTCCTTTTTGAGTACCATGATGATGTGAGATAACACGACGGATTTTGGTTGGCATTGGGACGGCACAAAGAACGGCGAATCAATTTTTTATGTATCATTATAATCTGAAATTGTGAACCGACGACACTCCCCATTAAGATGACGATGAACAAAAAAGTTTTCGCCTTTTTTCTGCTACTGATCGCACTAGGATCTAACGGCACAGCACAGGACACTAAGTATATGCCAGGTCGCATCATCATTCAGTACGAAGATGCGATGCTGGGAGCATCCAAATATCTCCCCGGCCAGAATCCAGTGCAAGAGCTCTTAGGAGTGATGGGTGCCGGCCCGTCCAAGCCAGTATTAGATCATGCCATGGAGTCGCGCATCGAAGAACGTCTGGGTGCCAAGAAGACCGTTGCCCAGGGCAATAAGCTGATCAACCAGCTGCGTAGGACGTTTGTCTACGATTACCTCGGCGACATGGATGCCGCATTGCTGGCCGCCAAAATCTCTCGCATGCCAGGCGTCACCTATGCGGAGCCGTGGTTCATTCACGAGCAGCATTACAGGCCTGGTGACCTCTATGTCGGTGAAATCGGCCATGATTACTTTGGTCCACAGGGTTTCTTCGAAGCATGGGACATCACCCAGGGTTCGTCCGACATCGTCATCGCGATTGTGGATTCGGGGGTTGACTACACCCATCCCGATTTGTTGGCCAAGGCGTGGGTTAACCAAGACGAGATTCCGTCAGAATTTCGTGCGGCGATCGACGTGAACAACAACGGCGTCGTATCGAGCCTCGAGCTATTCAATTGGATCAGGTCTCGAAATATCGACTACAACAGTGATGGAGTGGTCAACCTCAGAGATGCCATCCACCCGTCGAGCCCACTCACGAACAGCATGGATTCTGATGGCAACGGATTTCCAGACGATATCCTAGGCTACGATTTCTGGGAGTCTGGGTACACCTTTGCGACCATCCAGCGCGACAACGATCCCTACGGTGAATTCAGCATGCACGGCACCCACGTGGCCGGCTTGGCGGCGGCCCATACCGATAATGCGGACGGCGTGGCCGGCACGGGCTTCAATTCGGTCTTCATGGCCATCAAAGCGGGTGGTGTGAGAGACAATCCATCGACGCCTAACTCGGATGAGTCCAGAGCGATCGGTTTCGGGTATGACGGAATCCTATATGCAGCGCTTAACGGTGCGCATGTGATCAACAACAGTTGGGGTGGTGGTGGTTACAGTGAGACTGCTCGAACCATCGTGCGTTTGGCGAATGCATTGGGATCGGTGGTTGTAGCGTCGGCCGGAAACAGCGGCACGTTTGTGAACAGCTACCCCGGAGCTTACCCTGAAGTTTTAAGTGTCGCATCGACCGATTATGATGGTGTCCCGATTGGTCGCAAGTCGGGGTTCTCGACCTACAACTATTTTGTGGACGTGATGGCTACCGGCAATCGTGGACCAGGTTTGAGTCCGGCCGGTGTTCTGAGTGCATGGAGAGGTACGAGCACCCAGCCTTTGTCGACTCCAACTGCGTACAGCTATGCATACTCCTCGGGAACGAGCATGTCGGCACCCATCGTCTCCGGTTTGGCGGCGTTAGTTGCCGACGTCAACAGGGACTGGTCGCCCGAGCGCATTAAAACGCAGATCCGGGTCACGGCCACCTTGGCCGACGATGTGAACAGCGTCGGTTTCGCAGGCGCTTTGGGTCGTGGGTACATCAACGCTTTTGCCGCTTTAACCCGCGATCTACCCGGATATACGGTCGTGGATGCGATTCTGGTAAATAGCGACGGTGACAAAGCCACCATCAACGAAGACGCATTCATGCGTTACCGTGTCGTGAATCATGGTGCATCCAAGCCGGCTACCGCTAGGTTGACGACGAATTTTCCGGGAATCTCCATCATTGGCAGCGAAGTGTCTATATCAGCCGCGACCGGAGATACGATCACAGTCGACTTCCCTGTGAGAATCAACAGCGTTGCTAACACAATCCCACTGTTTAAGGTCGAGTTCAATAACAACTTTGAAGGTTACTACGACTTTAACTATTACTCCTACGATTCCATCTTTTTTGATGTCATTGGCAGTTCGACCTACAGCACGTCGTTAAACAGCTTTGGAAACTTGGCTGCCATCAACGCCATCGCTGGAACCGGGTACACCGGTTATGTCGTTAATACGGATAAGCCTTCGAATCAACGGTTCGACGTATTATTCGAAGGCGGGCTGATGGTGCTTTCGAAGAACCGACTGGCGGACAGGCTTCGCGACATGGAGACATCCGTGTCCACCGGAATTGAGCCGCGGTCGCCTTTTGTCACTCAGGTGACCAAAAGTGGTCAGGGTTGGGACATGTATGGATCAGGCACGGCACGGCTCAGGCTTCGCGACCAGGTGAATTTCGTATCGGTCGACACTTCGCTTTCCGTTTATATTGAGAGCTTCGTTTTCAACC
>CAYZWQ010000156.1:5682-6376 GCA_964481355.1 uncultured Chitinophagales bacterium | reverse complement strand
AACGATATGATTTCCATCCGGTATTGCTCGCGCCTGATGAGCGACTCGTTGTGGCCGTGTATATGTTTTGTCAGAGTGACATCTTCGTGGGATACATAATTGATCCCATTCAGTCTAGCCCTCATAAACCATTCATGGTCGGCCGCAATTGCGACATCTGTGGTAAATCCACCCATAATCGAAAAAACCTCGGCTCGGAACAGGCAACCACCCGGAGTTACAGCAGGCATAGGTTCTGACGGCAACTCGATATCGTGCCCTACTTTAACCAGACAACCCATTGCAAACATTGCCGTGGGATCCGTAATGATTGCGTCAAGCTGCAATTGAAGTGTATTCGGCAGCCATTCGTCATCAGCATCTAAGAAGGCAATATAGCGTCCATGCGCACTGGCTATACCGAAGTTACGGGCATCACCAATCCCATGACCTAACTGTTCTAGAACTACCACGTCACGTCTTGACTGTAAGATTTCCATGGTCCTATCACTGGAAGGCGCTACCACTGCAAGGACTTCCAAAGGCTTGTGGGATTGCATCATCACACTGTCCAAAGCCCTGTCAATTGTTGAGGCGGCATTTTTGCAAATCACAATGACGGATATTTGACTCATAGCCTCATCAAAACCTCCCTGATCTGTTTTAGGCTCGGGTGGTCTAGATGCCTCTCGAGTGTATCTAAAATTTCAAGGCA
>CAYZWQ010000156.1:0-5672 GCA_964481355.1 uncultured Chitinophagales bacterium | reverse complement strand
ACGTTTGGGGATGCTTGAAAACTCCAAGGTACAGCTCCCAACCCTTGCGCTCTGGTCCGGTGGGTAACAATTCGGGATGTTTATGGAACAAATACAACACACGCAGGTCGCTTTGCATCATTAGCAGGTAGAGTAGCAATCGTGCTTGGTCGTACCATTCAGTAGCTGGTGAGCCAACTTCCATTATTCGTACGTCCATACCAATTGACCCTTCTGGCAGTCGGTCAATCATGAAAATGGCCGGATGAGATGACTTTGTATTTGTCGCCTGCGAATCGAATCCTATGTTTAAACAGAGCGTTTTGTTGGGGGTAATGCAGTATCCGTGATTGCTATAAACTGCGAGAGCCCACTGGTAATCCCATGTGTCTAATTTTGTCCATATTTTTGCATCCATGCATTGAAGGTGGTATCTAACCCAAAATGGATTGTCCATGTACAACTCCAGCTGCCTCCTGATTTCGGCGGCATCAGCTTCACCACGCACAAGCGGATCAAACCTATAGTGCGTCCACGCGCGACTCCAAGTGCCCCAACCCCAGATGGCGCTTGATTTGGAAAAGAACCCATCATACCCCTCGACGGGATATTCAATAAAGGAATTCCAGCCGGTAACCATCATGGCTCGATCATCATCCTTGTATCGCTCCAGCATCCTTTCCTGAAATGTAAAAAATCCGTCCGATGCGATAATGTCGTCTTCAAGTATGATGGATCGATCCACCAACGAGAGAACCTGAGTAATCCCAGAGCTAACACGGTGAGCGCAGCCCATGTTAGTATCCGAATATATTCTGGTTACCTCACAGTCCCAGTCGATGTGCCCTACTACAGCACGCGTTTCATCAACCTTCAATCGGTCGGCGCCATCCTTCGGTCCGTCCGCGACGATGAATAATCGAGTTGGCCTGGCCCTCCGAATGGCTTGAAACGATTGCTTTGTCTTGTCAGGACGATTATAGACAATATAAGTGACCGGCGTTTTGCATGGCTGTATCATTGCTTCAATTAATTGGCATTGCTGCAAATCGGGGTGTTTATCATCAGAAGGTAGCGTATCCATTTCACAGTTCTGAGGCACGCAATAATGCAAATATCACATAAATTTGCGGATGCGCCTTGCGATCGCAAGCTTCAACAACCAGTAAATCCTACTCAGCAGAAGCCATGGATCAACCAAATAAACCTTAGGCATGTATTTTGGGCGATACGTATAAATAAAGCTGAATCGCCTTGGCCAAAGTGCAATCACTGTTCCCGCTGCAAAAGCCCGAGGTACGGTCGTGGCATTCAGCCTATCGAAAAGGCTTGAGAGTGTACGTTCGTCGAATTTCCCTGACTTTAACCTCCCATGTAACACTCTGACATTGCCATTCAATTTGCCATAGTTTGTAAATCGGCAATTATCTTCATCAGTCAAGACGGTGAACCTGAGGTTGGAATGGTACAAAGCAATCCTGAAAGGTGTCTGATCATTGAAAAAATGGGGGTCTGCAATCGAAAATCTGTCGTAGAGTTTCAGTGTTTCGTCAAATAATCGGTTCATTTCATCAGAAAAACGATAATAAACCACTCCCAAATTTGGCTCCTTGAAAGAGTCAGGCACATCGGTGCCTGCCGGAAAGCGATCCACATAACCACGATCACCGGCAAAGGCCAGGTCAAACTGCTCAAGAAGTTTCCAACAATCATCCAATGGGGCGCCTATGAAAGTATCCGTGTCTAAAAACAGTGTCTCAACATAGGGTGTGGCCCGCATGGCTTCCAACTTGTCCCGGTGTGCCCACCGGCCAGACGGTTTAATGGCCACAACTTGGTCAAAACAGTCGAACTTTGCGGCATATTCCGGAACATTCGTGAAGATCGTGCAAGGAACATTCACGTGTCGAAGCATTGATCTGGAGGACACGGCGGCCTCGGCAATGAATTTTTCACCAACAGCGAGGTACAAAACCCCTCTGCCAGATCTTGTCACATTCAAAGTGCCGACTGAATCCGTTGTAGGAGAACTGAAATCAAGGTTGTCTAATTTCATTACTTTCCGATGCAAAATCGGCTGAATATGGAATCCAAGATGTCTTCGTTGGTGATGCTGCCCGTAATATGACCCAACTCCTGAAGGGCACCCCGTAGGTCGATGGACAAAAACTCGTTGCTTGAGCCATCGCTGAGGCGGGCAATGGCCGACTGCACAAAATTGCGGGCTTTCTGCAGGGCATCTCGATGCCGCGTCGCCGTTATGACCAAGCTTCCAGCATCGGCATCGTGTCTGCCCAGGGCTTTTTCGAGCAACATCTGCTTGAGTTGCTCCACACCACGTCCAGATGCTGCCGATATGACAACATCGTAGGAGCCTAGATCCTCGTCCGGCGAGGCCATATCAACTTTGTTCCCAATATGCAGGATGGGCTTTTCGGGATGCGCGAGCTTGAGCTGCTCGTAAGCCTCTGTCCGACCATGATCGGTGGTCATATCACTTAACACCATCACCACATCGGCCTCTGCGATGGCCCTCTCCGAGCGCTTCACACCCTCGGCTTCGATCACATCGTCGGTTTCGCGCAGGCCGGCAGTGTCGATAAGCCTGAAATAGACACCTCCGTAGGTCCAGTCGGCGTCGATGGTGTCGCGGGTGGTTCCAGCGATGTCGCTCACAATGGCTCGATCTTTACCGGTTAGCGTATTGAGCAAGGTCGATTTTCCCGCATTAGGGCGCCCAACCAACACCGTTCGCACCCCATCGCGCAACAGTCTTCCCGTTTCGTATGTCTCCAGCAACCCAGCGATCTGAGTATCAAGATCCACAAGCAACTTCATCAAACCGGATCGGTCGGCAAACTCGACATCTTCCTCGATGAAATCGAGCTCCAGTTCAAGCATGGCCGTGGCATCAATGATGGACTGCCTGAACCGAGCCACAAACTCACCCAAAGCACCGTCGAGTTGCTGCTGGGCAGCCTGAAGCGCACGGCGGCTCTTGGCATGGATCATGTCGGCGACAGCTTCGGCCTGCGAAAGCTCCATCTTCCCGTTGAGGAAGGCCCGCATGGTGAACTCTCCCGGCTCCGCCATGCGTGCACCGGCCGCGAGTACAGTCTCTAGAACGGAGTGTGTAACCAGCACACCGCCATGGCACGATATTTCGACGGTGTCTTCGCCGGTGAACGACTTAGGGCCACGAAATACCGTGGCGACCACTTCGTCCACAATCTCACCATTTCGCACAATCTTTCCGAAATGGGCGGTATGGGTGGGCTGCTTCGCCAACACCTTGCCACGAAATACCGTATCGACCAACTCGATGCACCCCTTACCCGACACCCGTATCACCGCAATCCCACCCTCACCCGGAGGCGTGGCAATGGCAGCTATTGGGTCATTGGTAAATGAGGGAGATGCCTCCGGCATAGGTCCTTACAGGATGACAGCGGTGATTTGTATAAGCACGTGAAGATGACTCCGGCATAGGTCCCGACTTCGTCGGGATGACAGCGACGGCCTCATAGGGTGAAATGATCCCTACGGGATAGACATCTTCGATGCCCAATGTCCAATGTCCAATGCCCAATGTCTACTATTTCACATTCCCCATCAGCTTCTTGATGAACGGACTGATCAGGATGACGAACAAGCCCATGCCGGCGGTGGTGTAGAATATGAGTTGGAACTGATCGGGCAAAAGCGATGGATTTGCCGTAATGGCATCATCACTGAAACGGCCTGCCAACAATCCGGCAATCAAGTTGCCAAGGGCAGCAGCCATGAACCAGATGCCCATCATCTGTCCCAGGAACTTCTTCGGCGACAGCTTCGTGATGGAGCTCAAGCCCACCGGACTCAAACACAGCTCGCCCATCGTGTGCAGTAAATAGGTGAGGACGAGCCAGCCAGGACCGGCGCCTGCCTCGTTGGCCAATGCGATGTTGGCTGCGAACACCAACACAAAAAATCCGAGACCCAATTGCACCAAACCAAGGCCGAACTTGAGCGGCATGCTCACCTCAATTTTGGCTCTCGAGAGTGCCACCCAAAGCCAACCGAACACGGGTGCCAAAATGATGATGAACATCGAGTTGATCGATTGGAACCAGCTGGTGGGCATCAGCCACCCAAACATCTCACGATTAGTGTATCGTTCTGCAAAAAGGTTCAGTGACGACCCGGCCTGCTCAAACCCGCTCCAGAACATGGCGGCCGCCAAAAACAGGAATGCGATAACGATCACCCGTTTGATTTCCGCACCATCCAAGCCGCCAAAGAAGATGACATAGGCAAAGAAAGCCGTCACAAGAGTCAAAATGATGTATGCCGAGCCCTGTGCGATACCAAGGGGGTTGATCGTGAGCATGCCCGTGGCCACAACAGCTACGAGCAAGACGAGTGCAGCTGCAATGGCAAACAAACCAATTTTGATGCGTGCAATGGTAGTGCTGCTGTGTGTAACGGGTGGATGAATACCAACGTTGGAGAGCCTCGATTCGGTGAGTTTGAATTGCACCAAACCAAACACCATTCCAATGCCTGCCATGCCAAAACCTAAGTGCCAGTCCACTTTTTCGCCCAAAAATCCGACGACAAGCGGCGCCAGGAAGGCCCCCATGTTGATGCCCATGTAGAAGATGGAGAAGCCGGCATCGCGTCGTGCCGGATCATTTTCGTCGTATAAACCACCAACGATGGTGCTGATATTCGGTTTAAGCAGGCCGGTACCGATCACGATGAGCATGAGACCCACAAAAAAGGACACATTGGATGGCAACGCCATGCTGAAGTGTCCGGCGGCGATGATGATTCCACCATACCAAATCGCCTTCCGCTGGCCAAGAAAGTTGTCGGCCAACCATCCGCCCGGAAGTGCAAGCAAGTACACGAACATCGTATATAGACCGTAGATGGCCGTCGCCGTCACGTCATCCAACCCCAACCCTCCGCGGTCGATCGTCGCCACCATGTACAACACCAAGATGGCACGCATGCCGTAGTAGGAGAAGCGCTCCCACATTTCAGTAAAGAATAAGGTGGATAGACCTTTGGGATGCCCAAAGAATGAGCGATCCTGCGAATAGGTCGTATTGTCTGTACTCATGGAAACAGATTTTGGGGGTTGTGCGCCTTACGGGCGATGTGTTTAGTATCCAAAGCCATAAACGTCGCATTATAGCAATCCAATGTCGCCCATGCAAGACAAGTTTAAAAGGCTGAACATTAGAAAAGTGCCACTTTGTTTGATCGATGCCCAATTCATACATTTAATGGTTATTCTGCTATCATTTGCAGGAACGCCTCGCATAGAATATGAATACTACACTGCACCCACCGACCGACATTCGTGCTCCAAGAGGCACCATGATTAGCTGCAAGGGATGGCATCAAGAGGCCGCCCTGCGCATGCTGATGAACAACTTGGATCCCGATGTGGCCGAGCGTCCGGGCGATTTCGTGGTGTACGGGGGCACAGGCAAAGCTGTTCGCAACGCCGCCTCGTTTGATGCCATTGTTCGCACACTGAGGGGCTTGGAGAACGACGAGACCCTGCTGATCCAGTCGGGCAAGGCGGTCGGGAAGTTCCGGACCCACGAGGGCGCGCCGCGCGTGCTCCTCGCGAACTCGCTCCTCGTGCCCCACTGGGCGACCTGGGAGGAGTTCCGCCGCCTCGAGGCCCTGGGCCTCAC
>CAYZWQ010000155.1:0-6448 GCA_964481355.1 uncultured Chitinophagales bacterium | reverse complement strand
CGGTAGCGTGAGGTTCAGGTGCGGATCATTCGCCAAGAGGGGGCGACCCGTGGCGGTCTTGCTGCCAGACAGCGCCCAGTTGTTGCTCCCGTTGTAGGGGTTGGGCTGGAACGGAAGCTCACCGACTAGGGACCTTGACACGAAAATGGAATCGGGCGCCTGAGGAATCTGCGTCCCAGGGGTCGACCAAGGGGTCCCGCGTGGCACGATCGGATCAACCCAGGGTTGATTGTTGCCGAAGAACAGGTCCATAAAGGCGTCTCCTTTGGCCAGGCGGGTGCTGGCGAGGCGGTGTTCGGATGAACTGCCCGAAAGGTCACTGCGGATGTTCATGAACATCAGCGCCGTGTGGAGGTTGGTCCACGGTTCCGGCTCATACCCAAGCAGCTTGAATTCGAAGGGGTAACTTGCGGGGGTGAGCTGCGCTATCCAAGCGTTGACGCCGGCTGCGAAGGCATTTGCGACGGAGGCGGTGATGGGGTCGGCTTCCATTTCGCGCACGAGCCGCTCGGCGCCGAAGGTCATTCCGATACGCCGCTGATAGCGGTCGAACGCAGTTGTGCGGTCACCTAGCACCTCGGAGAGGCGTCCGGCGGCGGCTCTGGAAGCGAAATCCATCTGCCAGAGGCGGTCGCGCGCCATCACGTAGCCTTGGGCGAAATAAAGGTCGTCGTTGCTCTCGGCGAAGATGTGAGGCACCCCACGTTCGTCGTAGCGCACGGTGACGGTGCCTTGGAGTCCGGCGAGCGTTATGGTGCCGTTGGGTAGGTCGGTGCCTGCGGGGGTGGCCCAGACGCCGCTTACGGGATCAAGCAGCTTTCCCATGGCCGGGATGCTGCCCCAAGGATGTGAGAGCGCCCAAATGGATGCGACGAGGAGAGCGGTCAGAATGACCGCGCGGATAATTGCCATATGAGACGAGTACGTTGATGAACGAGACGTCGCAATTTAGCAGAAATTGATCGAAATGCCACCTTGCCCAAACACTTCAAATACACTAATGCCACCACCCCCGTCCCCTCCACCATTTCATAGTGGAGGGGTGACTCGTTGATCGGTACTTTTCAAAAAAGTAGCATCACGGCCCTTGTTAAGCCATTCTACCATTGTGCATTCGAAATCGGGGTAAGAATTATAAATCAGAAGTTGTTTGAAGAATGTCACCCCTCCACTGCGAAGCGGTGGAGGGGACGGGGGTGGTGGCATTTATTCGGCCTCTCGTCGCCTGCTATATATTTTCTATTAAACGTTGACTAACCCATTGCCATGACGCATTTTACCCTTTAAAATCTGCGATTCCGCTTCAATTTGGGCGATTTTTTGTCATGTGGCAGCACCGATTTACCTTGACAAATTGAGGCACAGTACACTACTTTGTGGGAGAAAGTGGGGAAAAGTGGGAGATTTTCCCTTCTTCTGGCTGAAATATAATTTAAACATCCTAACCGGTTGTCGTGGCTCGTTTTAAAGGCGAATACGAACATTCAGTGGACAATAAGGGTCGCGTGAGCTTCCCTTCCCGTCTGCGTAAGTACCTGAACCCAGCCGTTCAGGACCGGTTTACCATTCTGAAAGGTATCGAGAACTGCCTTTACCTTTATCCGGAAGATGAATGGGCCCTCGTAGAGGAGCATCTCGCAAAGATTAATTCCTTCTCCCGCGAAGGACGCACGGTTATCCGCAATTTCCTTCGTTCAGCCGATGATATTACACTCGACAACCAATTCCGCCTGGCCCTACCTCCCAACCTTGCCGAATGGGCCGGCATCACGACGAAGGCCATTTTCATAGGAAGTGGCGAACGCATCGAAATATGGTCGCCTGAATCCCTCGCTCAGGAAGACTCCACCATGGACATTGAATCCTATCAGGCATTATTTGAGAAAGTGCTCGGTGGAGGGAGCAACAGCACATGACCCACACCAGCTACCATGTCCCGGTGATGCTCGAGCAGACGCTCGACCTGCTCGTCACCGATCCCGACGGAGTTTACATTGACGGAACCTTGGGCGCCGGTGGACACACCCGCGCCCTTTTGGCACGTTTGGGACCGAACGCACACGTGTTCGGAATCGATCAGGACGACGACGCCATCCGTGCCAGCTCCGACATCAACGACCCGCGATTCAAGGCACTGAAGGGCAACTTCGGGTTCATGGACGTGCTCATTCCGGCCGCATACAGGGGCAAAACAACTGGCATCCTGCTCGATCTCGGCGTATCCAGCCACCAGATCGACGCGCCTGAACGCGGGTTCAGCTTTCAGGGAGAGGGTCCGCTCGACATGCGCATGGGCACCATGGTCATGAACACGGCCGAGGATGTGCTCAACCGATATTCTGGTGAGCAGCTGGCCGACATCTTCTTCCGTTATGGCGAGGAGCGCCATAGCCGCGCCATAGCCAGGGCGGTCGAGTCGGCTCGTCCGCTGGCAACAACCAGCGACTTACGCAGGGCGGTCGAACAGGTGATCAAGGGACCACATACCACGAAATCGCTGGCTCGGATTTTCCAAGCCGTCCGCATTGAGGTGAACCGTGAGCTCGATATGCTCGAACAGGCGCTTACCCGCAGCGTGGGGCTGCTTGCCGAAGGCGGCAGAATCGTGGTGATCGCCTACCATTCCCTTGAGGACCGTATGGTGAAGTATTTTCTTAGGTCTGGTCGCCTCGACGGTGAAATCGAGAAGGATTTTTACGGCAATCCCATCACTCCGCTGCGATTGGTAACCCGTAATGCAGTTACGGCCTCGGAGGACGAGGTCTCACAAAATCCCAGGGCCAGAAGCGCACGCCTTCGTGCGGCCGAGAAACGGGCCGGAGGTACGGTGCCATGATACTGAAATCGACCATGACCTCGAGCAAGGTAGCCCCAAATGTGAAGCGTACGCTGCGTCCGAACGAGCCCCGTACGCCAACCCGCGAACAGCTGAGGGGCACGGTTCGCCGGCGCAATCCGAATCCGACCTTCCAGACGGAGGCTGCCGAGGACGCGTCCTCAAAGCAGCCGATCAAGGAGCGTATCAAGGCCTGGAAGCTGATCGGGGTCATCATTTTGGCGGGCATCGCGGGTCTTGCCTACGTAAACCACGTCTTCAAGACCCAGGAAATACTGACCGAAGTAAGCCAGCTTGAGCAGGAGTTCGAGAAGGTGCGCCGAGTGCATGCCGACCGGAAATTTCAATTTGAGCGAATGACGGGCCCGTCGGACGTGTATCGACGTGCCACTACACAGGGATTTGTACACGGCGGTGCCGCCGAAGGAGTCGTTGTCGTCAAACCGTGAGCAAGCAGAAAGAACATATCACTGCCCGAATCATCGTGCTGACGGCACTTTTTGCCCTTTTGCCGATCGGGATCGTCGTGCAACTCATGCGTGTGCAGATAGGCTCAGGCGAGGAGCTGCGCATCTTGTGGCGCGAGCAGGCCGAAGACTTCATCACGATTCCGGCTCTCAGAGGCGACATCCTCGACGCAAACGGAAAAATTCTGGCCACAAGCTCGGTAGCCTACACCGTCGCCGTGGATCCCCTTGTGCCCGGTATGACACGTGAACGCCTGCGGGCCATCACAAACGCCTTGGCACGCACCGCTGGCAAGGATGCCGACCAGTACATGAGGCGCATCCAGGAAGCGCCCCCAGGATCGCGATACATCGTTCTCGAAAAGGGACTCGGAGTTGACGCCTATGAGGCACTCACCGCACTTGACATCCGGGGGATCATACTCGAGGAGCAATACCGCCGCCGCTTCAATTACGGCAGTCTGGCGTCACATGTGTTGGGATACGTCAACTTGAATGTGGACGGCATGATGGGCTTGGAAGCCTCGTACAATAACGTCCTCAAAGGCGAGGATGGCTCGCAGCAGGTCCGGCGTGACCGCACCGGCCGCATTAAGGCATATGTTGGCGCCCCCAAGAAGCGCCCCGTCAACGGCAACAGCCTTGTGACGACGATTGACGTGAACATCCAGGCCATAGTTGAGGAAGAGTTGGCCAATGGCGTCATCTTAGCCGGGGCCGACTACGGCACAGCCATCGTCATGGATCCATGGACCGGCGCCATCAAGGCGATGGCAAACTATCCGTCGTACGATCCAAATAATCCAGGCCAGGCAAACGAAAACCGCCGGAATTTCGCCATATCCGACATGATCGAACCTGGTTCGACATTCAAGCTGGTGACGGCCATCGCTGCAACCGAAATGGGTGTGATACGGGAGGGCGAACGATTTTACACGCCTTCCGACGGTCAAAAGCTGATTTTCGGGCAATGGATGCGCGACCACAACCCATTGGGGACCCTCACATTCGAAGAAGTGATCGCCAAATCGTCGAACGTAGCCATTTCTGAGATCGCGATGCGCCTAAAGCCCGACGTATTCTACCAGTATGTGCGCAACCTCGGTTTCGGAACCCCCACAGAGATTGACCTTCCGGGCGAAGAGGCGGGCCGTCTCCGCAAGCCCTACGACTGGAGCAAGGTCACCCTTCCGTGGATGTCGGTAGGATACGAAATCCAGGTGACTCCGCTTCAGATCGCCACCGCATATGCTGCATTTGCCAACGGCGGGAAATTAGTTCGCCCATATGTGGTCGAGAGAGTCACCAACGAGCGGTTCAATGACGTTTCGCGCCATCGAGTGACGACCATCCGTGATATTTGCGATCCTGCCACCTTGCAGACATTGCTCCCCGTCTTCGAATATGCAGTGAGCGAGGAGGGCACCGGCAGGAACGCTTCGGTTGTCGGGATGAGCGTTGCGGGCAAGACGGGCACGGCCCAGAAATTTGCCGACGGCAGTTACCAGTCGCGCTATCGTTCAAGTTTTGTGGGATTTTATCCATCGCGCAACCCACGATATGTGACGATAGTGGTGCTCGACGAGCCACGCACCAATATATACGGTGGCGAGGTGGCCGCTCCCGTTTTCCGTAGCATCGCCAATCGGCTGCTGGGTCTTGACGAGGAACTTCAGCATCGTGTGAAAGCCGACGAAATTGGTCGCCCGTTTGTTGCGGTCGTCCCAAAGGTAACGGGATTATCCCGCGAGGAGGCCACCAGGCTGTTGGCGGCACAAGGACTCGCGTACGAGTCTGAGGGCAATGGCGACCTAGTGACACGGCAAGATCCGGATGCCGGCCAGTCGTTGTCGGCTGGCGACATCATCCGTCTAACCGTCATAGATGCGCCCCGCCCTGGCGATTCCAGCACTTTTTTGATGCCTGAACTGACCGGCATGAGCATGCGTCGCGCATATTTTATGACGCAGGAATTGGGTTTGAAGGCAGATTTGTCGGGATACGGCATGGTGGCTGAGCAAAGTCCCGCAGCAGGAACAACGGTAGGAAAAGGCACCGCAGTGACCCTTACGGGAAACCAACGCACACTGCTTCTGGCAGGAGGAAAACCATGAGCAGCCTCAACGTCCGTGAATTGCTCGACATCTGCCGTCCGGTCGATACCCGTGGGATGCCGCCGGCCTCGTTGGGCAGCCTGTGCGTCGACTCTCGCCTAGTGAGTTTGGGAGACATCTTCATTGCTGTGCGAGGTCCATCGGTGGACGGGCACGATTATATCCAGGCCGCCGTAGATGCGGGTGCAGCTGTCATCATTGCTGAAAACATCGTTGATTTCGAGGGCATTTATTCCGTCAAAGTGACAGATACACGTCCACTCGCAGGCATGTTGGCATTGGCGGAACGCGGCCATCCCGAGAGAAAAATGACCTTGATTGGCGCAACTGGAACCAACGGCAAAACAACGATCAGCACCCTCGTTTACCAGGTTTTCCAGACGTTGGGCTATCAGTGCGGCTTGATAGGCACGGTTGAGAAGCGCATTGGAGAACGAGTGCTTGAAAGCAAGCTCACGACCCCGGGTCCCCTCGAATTGGCTGTAGACCTGTCCAACATGGCTGACGCCGGCTGTACGCACGTGGTGATGGAGGTGTCTTCGCATGCCTTGGATCAGTGCAGGACAGACGGTCTGCACTTCCAAGTTGCCTGCTACAGCAACTTAACCCAGGACCACCTCGACTATCACGGCAGCATGGAATCGTACGCGAAATCGAAGGCAAAGCTTTTTTCGCAGCTGACGCCGGAGGCTGTCGCCATCGTGAATATCGATGATCCCAATGCTGAGAGCGTCGTTGGAGCCACAACTGCGCAACGTTGGAACCTATCGTTCAAGGCCGGTTCGGGCAACCGAATTATTGAGAACAGCGCTGCCGGAATTGTGCTCGACATGGAAGGCACCATGATTCAGTCGCCGTTGTCGGGCGATTTTAATGCCTACAATGTGGCCACGGCCTGGCTGGCGTGCGTGGCGGCAGGGTGTACCCCGTCGAATGCCGCGGCTGCACTGAGTTCGGCCACTGGAGCCACCGGCAGACTTGAGCGGGTGATCGGTCCAGCCGGGAGCCCTGTGGTGTTCGTCGATTATGCC
>CAYZWQ010000154.1:0-6552 GCA_964481355.1 uncultured Chitinophagales bacterium | reverse complement strand
GTAAAACGTGTTGTTGGCCTCGACGAGTCCGAATCCACCCAATGCCCCGCGGATCTTCTCCGTCTTTGGGGGCTCGAACGGGGTCAAAACCGTTTTCCAGAGGTTGGTTGGCGACGCGTCGTGATTGGATGTGAACAAAACCGTGTGTTCGCCGTCCTTTTCTATCACGTGCACGATCGACTGATTGCCGGAACCTGGTCCGACGCGCTCCCAGCGTCGCACCATATCATCAAAATCGATCTCAACCGTAGGTTTTTTGGTGGAGCTGCCATTTGATGGCTTTTTCGCCGTGTCAGCGGCTGCAAAGAGCTGATCGAACCGGTCACTGCGGAATTCTGGGCCAAATTTCTGCAGTGGAATCCTCCAAATGCTGGCATTACCTCCACCGCTCGGGTAGGTGGGTGTAGTGCGGTCGCTATGGAAGTATATGAACTTTCCGTCTGGCGACCACACCGGATTGTTCTCGGCGACGCGCGTGTTCGTGAGGTTTATCTTTCGTTTGTTGTTCATATCGACAAGCATGATTTCTCGCTCAAAGTCACGGATGGCGGCAAAGGCCACCCATTGGTCGTCGGGAGAGAATTTCGGGTCCGTATTGTAAAATCCCCACAGCTCGTCGGTGGCGATCACTTCCGACCTTAGTGACGATGCATCTAGGAGTTTGACGTCGTTTCGTCCGCTCAAATACACCATTTTCGACTTGTCGCTATTCCAGGAGAGGTTCCGATCGTCACCCCTGGTGTTTGTAACCTGTTTTTCGGCACCCGTGCCGTCGGCGCTAATCGTGTATAGATTTTCCCAACCCCGGTTAGTGCGGCTGTAAATGAGCGTCTTGTTGTCAGCCATCCACTTCACTGCAACAACGCGCTCTGCAGATAAGACCGGCATCCTTCGCACGAACTTGCCTTTGATGTCCGACACGAACAGCACGCCACGCGAAACAAAGGCGATCTTTTTACCGTCGCCAGACACGTCGAAAGCGGATATGTTGCCGCCTGTCTTGAATTCCTTGGAAATCTCGAGTGTACTCGCAGCATGGACGGTGACGGGCACCTTGCTTGACCGCTTGGTGGTCACATCGTAGACCCACAGCTGATAGTCGCGGGTAAACGTGACCTTGCTGCCATTGGCGCTTACCTGGGGGTAGTAGGCAGACGTTTCAAAATTGGTGAGACGCTCTAGGGACCCTTCCTTGAATAGATACAGATTGTACTCTTCATTGTGTCGGTCGGACACAAAATAGAGGTTTCCGTTTCGGTCGAAACTCGGAAACATATCTTTACCCATGTGTTCCGTCAACTGGCGGTATTGGCGGCTTTGGATATTGTACGACTTCAGATCAGGGTTATAGGCACCCACATAGCGCTTACGCGATGGGAATCGGAGACTTTCCCAGGTGTCGGTGAACACGATATCGCCCGTTGACGGATGCTGCACGGCGTCGTGTGCCAAGTTGAAGTAATGTTCGAACAGGCGCTTCGGCGTGCCACCCTTGATCGAAACCGTATACGTTGAGACGGAGTTGTAACGGTTGGAGTTGAACATGACCTGCTGGCTGTCCCAAGACCAGCTGACCGGCTCGTCGTTTGCATCGTGCACCGTCAGTTGTTGGATGGGTCCGCCATCCAACGGCATGACATACACATTGGCGTTGCCCTCCTGGCTTCCGGCAAACGCGAGCCATTTACCGTCGGGTGAGACTCTAGGAGCGGTTTCGTTACCATCCATGGCTGTTACCCTCACCGCTGTTCCACCGCTAGTCGGAACTTTCCAGATATCGCCTTCGTAGGCGAAATAGATAATCGACCCGTCGGGTGTCAGGCTTGGTTTGGTCGGGAAATACAGGTCAGATGCCATTGTGGTCGCACTCGACAACAACAGCGCGAAAATGGTCGTAAATAGGCGCGCCATGCAGTAACAATTAGGTTAATCGATACTGCGAAAGTACAAACAAGAATTGAAGATTGGAGATTGAAAATTGAAGATTTAAAATTGAATATTGGAGATTGTTTAGCTTCTCCTTCACCTTCACCTTTTTCTTTCCTTCTTCTTTCGTCTTTAGTCTTTCTTCCTTCTGACCGGATACTTGTCGTACGGAAATAAAAATAGTCCATACGGTTCATTTCCGACTTTGTCGGCGCTTTGGTGGTGACGTTGGTGGGCACGGCGGACGAGTCGCATCAATCTGTTCTCGCTCGAAAACGGCAGGAATCGGCGGTGCGTGAAAAGGTCGTGGATGATGAAGTACAGGATCCCGTATACCGTGATGCCAATGCCGAGGCCGAATCTGGGGTCATCGAAGGGGTCGTTAACACTTAGTATGATGAGGATAATGGCAGCCGTGGCAAACAAGGTCGAGAAGACGTCGTTGAGCTCAAAAATCCCTTGATGCGCTTCATGGTGCGTTCTGTGAATGCGCCACAGCAGCCCGTGAAACAGGTACCTATGTACCACATACGAGAGGAGCTCCATCCCTACAAAGCCCAAAATCAAGTATAACACGAAAATCATACCCTAAATATACCTCATTTCATCCCAACAAACCCCTACCCACCCGCTCTTACTCTTACTCTTACTCTTGCAGTTGCTCTTGTTCTTGTTCTTGCTCTTGTTCTTGTTCTTGTTCTTGCAGTTGCTCTTGCTCTTGCTCTTGCTGCGTTTGCTCGGTGGCGCTGTTTTTGGTATTTTCCTAACCCACTTTATCAATGGTTAACGCTGTTACATTATGAAATCTTCAAATCGTCTGCTCATCGCCCTACTTGCTGGAACACTGACTCTTGGAACTGTGGCTTGCTCCGGTTCAAATGAGACTCCAACCGAGCCAGTCCAAACAGACAGGGTTGTTCTCACAGACGATGTGACCAGCAACGTTCAACGTATTCTCGACGGTTATTACACCGTCAAAGATGCGATGGTGACCAGCGACGCCGCCCAGGTCAAGACTGCGGCCGAGGCATTGCTCGAGGTGATTACCCAGTTCGACACGAACGGCCTGGATGAAGCCGTAGCCGTCCGCCTTACAAGCGAAGTCGACGCCATCCGTTATGGCACCCAAAACGTGGCAGAGGCAGAGACGATCGATGCGCAACGCGAATACCTCCCGGCACTTACCGAGAACATGATAGGGCTCGTAACCCATTACAAAGTGACCGACCAACCCGTGTACAAGCAGTATTGCCCGATGGCTTTCAACGACAAGGGAGCATACTGGTTGAGCAGCAGCGACTCCGTGATCAACCCCTATTTTGGCGACATGATGCTCCGCTGCGGCGAAGTGGTTGAGTCCCTCTAAGAACATACACAGCATACCTTATTGAAAAAAAAGAACGCGGACCCTTTTCAAGGAGCCCGCGTTACAGATAGGTATGCTTAGTGCTCTTCCTCTTGCCGAGTCAGAGTTTCTCTGGTGTCACATCTCAGGTTGTACCTGATTCTCTTTCAATATCCAAATCTTACCCTAGTTAGTTACCGCGGTCGGCCGATGTCAACCTAAAGACGATCGGTATGCTGTATTGAACCCGAACGGGGCGGCCACGCTGTTTTCCAGGCTTAAACTTCGCCTTTTTAACGGCTTCCAGCGCTGCTTCGTCGCATCCGCCGCCTATCCCCTTGAGAACCACTGGATTCAGTACATTCCCATTTTCGTCGATGACGAACTGTACAAAGACGCGTCCCTCTATTCCTGCCTTCTTTGCGATCTCCGGGTAGACAATCAACTTCTGAACGGATTCCAGTCCTCCGATGAGCTCGGGCATTTCTTCGACGGCGATGAATACCTCAGGCTCCTCTGGTTCTTTTACTTCTTGCTTCTTCTCTGCTGGAGGAGCTGGTGGTGCCGGAGGAAGCTCAAGGGCTACGGAAAGGTCGAGGGACGCATCGAGATTCAACTCAATTTCTTCCACGATCATGTCGTTAGGCACCTCAACAGGCACCGGCGGACGTGGTGGTGGGGGTGGACGCGTCAATTGTTCGGTTTGAACAATTTCTTCAATGCTTATCACTTCGTCGCGTTGCGTAAATTCGATCTCTTTGACCTCGGTTTGCAGATCAATCTTAAATAGTGTGATCATGGCAAGGAGAGAGAGTATAAGGCCCGTCTGCAAGCTAATCGTGTAGTTGGCAGTTACGTCTGCGCCGGGCTTCTTGAGGTTTAAGTGTCTCATAACGGTACCTCATCTATCTGGATTGTCTTTCATCATATCAATTGCCCCCCTTGGGGCTCCAGCCAGACAGAAATGCTTGGAAGCGGTTTTCTGCCTTAATATCTGTTGCTACACGAATGTTACGTGGATGTGGAACATCTTATATAGCGTCTGTTGGCAATAATTTCACATCTCTTGCTCTGCAATTGAAGATCGTCCCAAAATAAAAAAGGGGGCAGAGCAAGCGCGTGATAAACGCTTGTCATACCCCCCCCCTGGTTTTCACTAGATAAATCGTCTATTTCGACAGGTACAAATTCTTAAACTCGTAGGGTTTGCGGAAATGTTCGTCCTTGAAGTCCTTCAGAAAGTAGATGCTCTCGCCGGTTGACTTCATCTCCGGGCCTAGCTCCTTTTTGACCTCCGGAAATTTGTCGAATGGGAAAACCGGCTCTTTAATGGCGTAACAGTCAAGGCTAGACGACAGATCGAACTCTGAAAGTTTATGGCCGAGTATGACCTTGACTCCGATTTGAGCCTCAGCACGACCGGTTGCCTTTGCGATGAATGGGATCGTCCTTGTGGCTCGTGGATTGGCCTCAAGCACATAGACAATTTCATTCTTGACGGCATATTGGACATTGATGAAACCGCGGATATTCATTGCCTTGGCAATGCGCATCTGATAGTCCTCGATGGTTTTGATCACATGGTCGCTCAGCGAGTACGGCGGAAGCACCGCTGTCGAGTCGCCTGAATGGACACCGGCAGGCTCAATGTGCTGCATGATGCCGGAAATGTGGAGTTGTTCGCCGTCAAAAATGGAATCGACATCCACCTCAATCGCATGTTCGAGGTAACGGTCGACCAAGAAGGCGTTCTCGGGGTGGGTTGCCATAACGCGTTTCACATATCGGTCCAGCTCCTCATGCTTCACGGCAATGCGCATACCTTGGCCACCCAAAACGTAGCTCGGTCTCAACAGCACCGGATACCCGACCTTGTCGGCTACTGCCAATGCCTCATCGACCGTGGTGGCGGTTCCATAGGCTGGGAATGGGATTTCCAGTTCGGTGAGCAGATCTGAAAACTTGCCTCTGTCTTCGGCCAAATCCATCATGTCGTAGGTTGTTCCAAAGATCTTGATGCCGGCCGCCTTGAACCGGCTGGCCAACTTGAGCGCCGTCTGCCCTCCGACCTGCAAGATGACGCCCTCCGGTTTCTCATGCTCAAAGATGTCGAGTACCCTCTCCCAGAATACAGGCTCGAAATACAGCTTATCTGCGATGTCGAAGTCGGTAGAGACAGTCTCGGGGTTACAGTTCACCATGATGGTTTCGTAGCCCAGGTCTTTGGCAGCCAAAACGGCGTGCGTGCACGAGTAGTCGAACTCGATGGCTTGGCCAATACGGTTGGGGCCGCTTCCAAGAATCAAGATTTTCTTTTTCTCGGTTACGACGCTCTCATTTTCCTCCTCGTAAGTCGAGTAGTAGTAAGGCGTCTGTGCCGGAAACTCACCAGCACATGTGTCCACCAGACGGAAGCTTGGCTTGAGACCCATGGAGAGTCTGTGCTCCCGAACTTGGTCTTCGTTTACCAGTTCGCCGCTTTTACTCAAGAGCCATGCCAGCTGCTTGTCGGAGAAGCCAGCCTGTTTCATTTCGTAGAGATCCTCACGACTGATACTCGACAGCGACTGGCCTTCCGTACGGTTTTCGAGCGACACCATGTAACGTATTTGCTGCAGGAACCATGGGTCGACTTTCGTTATGTCGGCAATCTCGTCAACAGAGGCACCGAGTTTGAATGCATTTCGAATTTGAAGGCTTCGGTCCCAGTAGGGCTTTAGCA
The DNA here is from genome assembly GCA_964481355.1 of uncultured Chitinophagales bacterium. Classification (GTDB taxonomy): domain Bacteria; phylum Bacteroidota; class Rhodothermia; order Balneolales; family CAYWCV01; genus CAYWCV01. Next base: position 559 of record CAYZWQ010000154.1, on the reverse strand, counting down.
GGCGTTCGCGTACGGTCTTGCGGTCGGGAACGTCGAAACCATCGGCTCCGAGGCCGGCGCGGCCGACCTCCATCGATTGCCAGGCTTTGTTCATGGCCTCGGCAAAGGTTCTGCCAATGGCCATGACCTCTCCCACGGCCTTCATCTGAGTGCCCAAAGCCTCGTCCACGCCAGGAAACTTCTCGAAGTTGAAACGTGGAACCTTTACCACCACGTAGTCGAGCGAGGGTTCGAAGCAAGCCGACGTCGTGCCGGTGATCTGGTTCTTGAGCTCGTCCAAATTGTATCCCACGGCCAGCTTTGTGGCAATCTTGGCGATTGGGTACCCCGTAGCCTTCGATGCCAGAGCCGATGAGCGACTTACCCTCGGGTTAATTTCAACAGCGACGAATCGGTCCGTTCCGGGCTCCATCGCAAACTGGACGTTACAACCGCCCGCAAATGCTCCAATGCTGCGCATCATCTTGATGGCTGCATCGCGCAAACTCTGCAATTGCTTGTCGGTTAGTGTCTGGGTAGGGGCAACGGTCACCGAATCGCCTGTGTGGACCCCCATGGG
>CAYZWQ010000153.1:5666-6555 GCA_964481355.1 uncultured Chitinophagales bacterium | reverse complement strand
ATGGCCGGAATGCCCTGGGGGTTCTCATTTTTCAGGATATCATCGTTGTTCCTTTGATGCTGATTATCCCGTTTTTGGCAGGTGGCGAGGGTAACATTGGGACGTCGCTTCTGATGCTGCTAGTGAAAGGAGTCGGAATCGTCGTTGTGGCGCTGTTGGCTGCTAAATACATCATGCCCTACGTTTTGTTCCAAGTTGCCCGGTCACGCAGCAGGGAGTTGTTCATCATGAGCATCGTGGCCATATGCTTCATCATTGCCGGAGCCACTGCAGAGTTGGGGCTCTCGCTGGGCTTGGGCGCCTTCTTGGCGGGCCTGGTAATATCGGAATCGGAGTACAGCCACCAGGCTATGGCCGGTGTGCTGCCACTGAAGGACCTCTTTACATCGATCTTCTTTGTGTCGATCGGGATGTTGCTCGACATGGCTTTCGTGTTTGCCAACCCGATATTGGTGCTCATAACCACGGTTTCTGTTCTGCTCGTCAAGGCTCTCGTCGTTGCACTGATGGGGTTGATGCTTCGACAGCCCATTCGAACTGTCATCACCACAGCGATCATATTGAGCCAGATTGGCGAGTTCGGCTTTGTTCTTGGAAGCGTCGCTTTTGCTGAGAACCTGTTATCTGGCGAGTATTACCAACTTTTTCTTGCTACCGCCGTCATCACCATGATGTTGACGCCTGTATTGCTTGCTTTTGGCCCCATCATTGGAAAAAAACTCGGTTCGAAACTTGACGCCCTCGATTTCAAGCGGAGCAAAGGGATACACGACGACGAGGCGGAAGTGGCGGAGCTTCGCGACCATCTCATCATTGTAGGCTACGGCGTGAACGGAAAGAATTTGGCTCGTGCTGCACGATACGGTTCCATACCGTACATCATTCTGGA
>CAYZWQ010000153.1:0-5656 GCA_964481355.1 uncultured Chitinophagales bacterium | reverse complement strand
GGTTAAGGAAGAACGCCAGAATGGGGAGCCCATCCACTTTGGCGATGCCGCGCACGAGCCTGTGCTCGAGTTTGTCGGAGTCGACCGTGCCAGGGTCATCGTCATCGCCATATCCGATCCTATTGCCTCAAGGACCATCACTGCAATCGTCAAAAAGCGAAATCCCGGCATCTACTTGGTCGTGAGGACAAGGCTCCTGAGCGAATTGAATCCTCTGTATCGCCTTGGTGCCGACGAAGTAATCCCTGAGGAATTCGAGACGTCAATTGAAATCTTCACACGTGTTCTCTATAAATACTTGATTCCAAGGCAGGAGATCGAAAAACTCACCGAAGACATCCGCGCTTCGAGATATGAAATGTTGCGCGCTCCCAAACCTCGAGGCAAGATCACCGATTTGCACCGCTATTTTGCAGACGTCGAGATAACCACCGTGAGTCTGCCAGAGTCATCGTGGATGGTCGGAAAGACGCTGACAGAGCTTAACCTGCGTAAGGAAATGGGTATTACGCTGCTTGCCACCAGAGAGGAGAAAGCCATGAATCCTAATCCGCCGGCAAATTACGAACTCAAGGCAAACAGCGATTTGATTGTCATGGGATCATGCGAGTCCGTGCGCGATTTTCTCAACGTGATCCAAGAGGACGAACGACCTTGATACTTCAACCAGGGGCGAGTACCTTGTACCTGAACAAACCCTAGCAACAAAAATTACATACAAACTATTTTGCCGACGCAACAGCAGACGATACAGCAAGTGCAAGACCGCATCGTCAGGGAATTCAATCTGTTTCAAGATTGGACCGATCGTTACGAGCACATCATCAATTTGGGCAAAAAGCTGACACCGATGGACGTGCAGCATCGGACTGAGGAGAACAAGGTGCATGGATGCCAATCTCAGGTATGGCTACACGCGGTCAATGACGCAGGAACGATACGCTTCCAGGCTGACAGCGACGCACTCATCGTGAAGGGGCTTATAGCCCTGCTGCTGAGGGTGTACGACGGCCGAACACCATCCGAAATTATCGTCACCGACCCAGTGTTCATTACAAAAATCGGCCTCGACCGTCACTTGTCGCCCACAAGGGCCAATGGATTGGGCGCAATGCTGAAAAAAATCAAGATGCTGGCGGTTGCTTTTGAGGCGGAATCATGAGCCTTCACTACAAATTGATCTCAGATGGAGGAGGGAAGGGAAACATCATGTTCCTTCATGGATTTCCTCTCACAGGGGCGTCCTGGGTTGCACAGGAATCTCTCATATCACGTTTCAATTCGATCCTCATTCCGGACTTGCCAGGATTTGGAAGGTCTGATCGTTCAATCAACGGCCTGAGCATAGACCTGATGATTGATGAATTGTTTGCGCTTTTAGAAGAAGTTGGTTGGAAATCCTGCATCTGGGCGGGGCTCTCGATGGGCGGATACGTCACATTACGTGCGCATGAGCGCGACGCATCCCGTTTTGATGCAATGGTGCTCATCGACACCAAGTCGACCCCTGACAACGATGCCGGACGAGTAGCGCGTTCTGAAACCATTCGCACGCTCAGATCTGACGGAATGGATGCTTTTTCAGAGGCATTCACGAAGAAGGTGGTTCACCCAGACTGTGATCTGGCGACCATCGATCGGGTGAAATCCATCATACGCAACAATAAACCGTCTGCTCTAGAGCATGCATTGGTGGCCATGGCGGCAAGGACCGACACAACCAGCGCGCTTGTGGGTTGCTCGGTCCCAGTTGGATTTATCGTGGGTGAGAATGACACGCTCACTCCGCCTCCCGTAATGAAGGAAATGGCAGAAACCGCGGGTTCAGGTCATTTTTACACGATTGCCGGTGCGGGACACCTAAGTGCCATCGAGAAGCCGGATGCATTTAATGCCGCACCTCTCGAGTTTGTTGCGGTTGTCTGACCTACTCAGGCTCGTAGTTGAGAATGGGAGACAGCCAACGCTCCGCGTCTTCGACACTAAAACCCTTTCGCATGGCATAGTCTCGTACTTGGTCGGCACTAATTTTGCCAACCGTGAAGTAATCGGCACTAGGGTGGGAAAAATAAAGCCCTGAGACTGACGCTGCCGGGTACATCGCGAAATGCTCCGTCAGGATAATACCCGTGCGCTCCGTTGCACCAAGCAGTTCAAATAAAATTCCCTTTTCGGTATGGTCGGGTTGGGCTGGATAGCCCGGGGCTGGGCGGATGCCTCTGTAGGCCTCACGGATGAGTTCCTCATTACTAAAGTTCTCTTCTGGGCTGTAACCCCACAGAACTTTACGTGTGTACTCATGTGCGTACTCGGCAAATGCCTCCGCAAGGCGATCAGCAATCGATTTAAGGAGGATTGATTTGTAGTCGTCGTGGTCGGCAGCATACACCTCGAGAAGCGGTTCGATCCCCAAGCCTGCCGTGACAGCGAAACCTCCTATGTAGTCTGGCGTTCCTGATCCGGTGGGAGCGATGAAATCTGAAAGCGCCTTGTTGGGCTGCCCCTCGCGTTTTTGCGACTGCTGACGGATCGTGTGAAACCTGGCATGTTCTGCCGTGCGAGATTCGTCGGCATAGATGATGATATCGTCGCCGACGCTGTTGGCGGGGTACAGGCCTACCACGCCACGACAGATCAGGGAGTTGCTTTTCTCCAATTCGTCGAGCATCTGGTTTGCGTCGGCAAAAAGCTGGCGGGCATCGGCACCGACAGAAGTGTCATCCAGAATTGCAGGGAATTTTCCGCTCAGCTGCCAGGTGATGAAAAATGGAGTCCAATCAATGTATGGTCTCAGCGTACCGATAGTCACATCCAGATCCACGACGCCCAATCTCGTTGGTTTGGGAGGATCGTAGCGCGACCATTCGATTTTTGTCGCATTCTTCCTGGCAGATTCTATGTCAAGGTATTCCTTGGATGTCACGCGCGACGCCAACTGAGTGCGCAGCTGTTCGTAGTCGGTTCGAATTTCCTCTAGGAACGAGGTCGCCTTCTCGGCGTTGATTAAACTAGACACGACCGGCACACTGCGTGACGCATCGAGAACGTGAACCACGGCACCGCTGTAATTGGGCGCGATTTTGGCTGCCGTATGCATTCTGCTGGTGGTGGCACCACCAATGAGCAGGGGGGTGTTCATGCCCCGTCGTTCCATTTCGCGGGCCACATGGACCATCTCGTCAAGCGAAGGTGTAATCAGACCGCTTAAGCCGATGATGTCTGCACCAATTCGCTGCGCCTCATCGAGAATTTTATCGGCTGGCACCATCACACCAAGGTCGGTGACCTCGAAGTTATTGCATGCAAGAACAACCCCAACAATGTTCTTGCCGATGTCGTGGACATCTCCTTTAACAGTCGCCAACAATATCTTGGCCTGTGCCGATGCAAAATCGGATTTTGCCTTCTCGGCCTCAATGTATGGAATGAGGTGTGCAACAGACTTTTTCATCACCCGTGCACTCTTTACCACCTGGGGCAAGAACATCTTGCCATCGGCGAACAAATCTCCGACGATGTTCATGCCATCCATCAACGGACCCTCGATCACTTTGATCGGACTGTCAACCGATAGGCGTGCCTCCTCGGTGTCCTGCTCAATAAAATCGGATATTCCCTTAACAAGTGCATGTTTCAGCCTGTCGCTCACCGAACCCTCGCGCCATGTAATATCCGGCCCACTGCTGTGCGATTGACCGGATTTTTCGCCCATTGAATCGGCAAAGGCTACCAGTCGCTCGGTAGCATCGGGTGCGCGGTCAAAAAGGACATCCTCGACAAGACCAAGCAGCTCTCGGTCGATTTCTTCGTATACTTCCAGTTGGCCGGCATTGACGATGCCCATGTCCAGTCCGGCTTTGATGGCGTGATACAAAAAGGCGGCGTGCATGGCCTCGCGCACCCTGTCGTTGCCCCTGAATGAAAAGGAAATATTGCTCACTCCGCCGCTCACCTTCACCCCGGGGAGGTGCTTTTTGATCCATTTTGTTGCCTCGATGAAATCGATGGCATAGCGGCGGTGTTCTTCGATGCCCGTGGCGACCGTCAATATGTTGGGGTCGAAAATAATGTCGTGGGGTGGGAATCCCGCTTTCTCGGTGAGCAAGTGCCAAGCTCTTTGGCATATTTCGATGCGCCGTTCGAAGGTGTCGGCTTGGCCTTGTTCGTCAAAAGCCATCACAACCACGGCTGCACCGTATTCACGGATGATGCGCGCCTGCTCCAAGAAGACATCCTCGCCCGACTTGAGGCTGATCGAATTGACGATCGCCTTGCCCTGAACACATTTAAGGCCGGCCTCCAAAACCTCCCATTTACTTGAGTCGATCATGAATGGGACTTTGCAGATGTCGGGCTCCGCCGCCAATAGATTCAGGTAGGTGGTCATTGCGGCGACGCTGTCGAGCATGCCCTCATCCATGTTGATGTCAATGATTTGCGCGCCGTTCTCGACCTGTTGGCGAGCTATTTCCACAGCCTCTTCGTAAGCGCCATTGAGCACCAGACGGGCGAACTTCCTGGAACCGGTCACGTTCGTCCTCTCCCCGACGTTTACAAAGTTACTGTCAGGGCGCACGATCAACGGTTCAAGGCCGCTCAACGAGAAGGTGCTCGAGGGTGAGGGGATTGATCTTGGTTTAACGCCATTGACAGCATCCGCCATGGCCACGATGTGTTCTGGCCGTGTTCCGCAGCAGCCGCCTGCAATGTTGACCATGCCTTCTTTGGCGTACGACCCAATCACCTCGGCCATGAACGCGGCTGACTCGTCATATTCGCCGAAAGCATTGGGCAAGCCGGCATTGGGGTACAGGCTCACGGCAACCGTTGCCATCTGAGACAAAGCCTGTAGATGTGGTCGCATCTGAGCGGATCCCAAGGCGCAGTTCAATCCAACGCTGATCAAGTCGGGTGTGTGTGCAATCGATATCCAGAAGGCCTCCGGCGTCTGCCCCGAAAGCGTGCGGCCACTCGCGTCCGTAATCGTGCCCGATATCATAATAGGAACACGCACCCCACGGGCACGTGTTTCGTTTACCACCGCTCGGATGGCCGCCTTGCAGTTGAGTGTGTCGAAAACTGTCTCAATGAGCAAGATGTCCACACCGCCGTCGAGAAGCCCCTTCACCTGCACCTGATAGGCTTCCATCAATTGGTCGAACGTTATGGCACGGTAGCCGGGATTGTTCACATCCGGCGACATACTGAGCGTTCGGTTCGTCGGACCTATCGCTCCCGCAACGAACCTCTCCGTACCGTGAATCTGCACATAATCCGAAACGGCAGCCTTCGCCAGTTTTGCGGCTTCCAGGTTGAGATCATAGGCAAGATCCTGCTGATCGTAGTCAGCCAAAGAAATAGCGTTCGAGTTGAACGTGTTGGTCTCGATGATGTCAGAGCCCGCATCGAGGAAGGACCGATGTATGCCCCTGATCATGTCGGGCTGCGTCAATGTGAGCAGATCGTTGTTGCCCTTAAGGTCAACATGCCACCCACTGAAGCGCTCGCCTCTGTAAGCCTGTTCGTCCGGCCTGAATTGCTGGATCATCGTACCCATCGCCCCATCGAGAAGCAGGATACGTTGACCCAGCAAATGGCGTAATTTCGTAATCAACTCAGGTCGCTCGTGGCGTCCAATATCAACCAATTGCAGCTT